>WGBF01000172.1 GCA_015494485.1 bacterium
ATGCACTTAAAGCCACCAAAATTAACGCCCTATTCTGGAGACTCAAAACAGCTTTTCATTTTTGTACGCCATCTGCTCTCCCGGAGTCCTTCACAAGTACACTCTGTACAAATGAATTTACTCAAATTTTCCTAAATTCCTGAAAATGGTAATAAAGCCGCTCCGCAACGCCAGACCATGCCGGGAAATTTCTGCCTTATTCTTTTCGTTCAGCGCGTTTAATAAATTCTGAATGGTCTGCTGCTGTTGGGCAATGGCGTCCTGTAAATACTGAGCCGCTTCCGCAGACAATCCATACAAGGCTTTCTCCGCATCGCCGATTTGTACACGTTTCCAGGCATCCGCAGCCTTTTTGGCATGATCTGTTAGTTTCTGAATATCTTCTTCCGCCAGGGCGTCCGGTTTTTTGCGACGAAGGGTTTTAACGATCACTTCCATGTGGTCATGAAAAACGGTCAGAGCGTCCATTAATGTAGCGTTCCCTTCCTGCTGCCGTACTTTTGCCAATATATTTCGAATAGGTTCCAGCTCCCGATGGGCAGGACCGGTCGTGCCCTCCGCAACTTTCTGCACCGCGGCCTGAATGTGCGCCTCAATTTTCTTTACTGCCGACGCCCACGGCTCATCCCGTAATTCCGCCGCGTGCTTTTCCGTAAACGCCTGCCAGACCTGTTTAAAACGCGTTACGGCTTCGGGCGCTTTCTCTTTGGGACCATGACCGGTTAAAAACAATGCGGGAATGTAATATTGCTCCACTTCCGCCAGGTCTTTCTCAAAATCCCCAGGAGGTTGGGCCATCAACATACCGGTGGAAAACAGCAAGAGGCTCAGAACAAGATACATACCGTCTCCTTTCCGTTAGGTTTATTGGTAGTTTGATGCGCGAATCTTCAGTGGGCAACATTTTTTGTCAAAATAATCTGCAGAAAGGTTTATTAATTACTCGGGTCATAATCGGAGCAACATAAAAAACCCCCGACAACTTCCATTGCCGGGGGTACAAGCGGACTGAACAATCAGGACTTAGCCCGAAACAATTTCCACCAGTTCAATTTCGAAATTCAATTTTTTGCCTGCCAGCGGATGATTTCCATCCAGGGTAATAGTGGTTTCGCCAATTGCAGAAACCATGACGGGAATGGCTTCGCCCTGCCCGGATTGCAACTGCAACATCATTCCCACTTCCGGTTGAATTTCCGGCGGTACCTGATTCTTGTCTATTTCAATCACCAGGTCTTCGCGGCGTTCACCATAACCTTCTTCCGGGGAAATTTCCACAGTGCGCACATCGCCCACTTCCATGCCAAGAATTGCGTTTTCAAAACCCGGGATTACCATGTCGTTTCCCAGCGTAAATTCAAAGGGTTCGGCATTTCGGGATGTGTCAAACACGGTGCCATCATCAAAATACCCTTTGTAATGCACCCGGACAACATCTCCGACCTTTGCTTGTGCCATAATAACCTCCAATTATAATGTTATGTAATGGGGTTTCAGTTTTTTCGGATTGAATTCATCCGGAGGTTCGCTACCGAACCCCCGGACATCACATTTTTCATCGTTTGGCGTCACAGGAAGGATTAATTCAGAACGACCACGTCGAATGCTTGCAGGCCTTTGTCGTTTTCCTTTACGGAAAATTCCACTTTCATGCCTTCTTCCAGCGTTCGGTAGCCTTCCCCGCGAATGGATGAATAGTGTACAAATACATCCTCACCGTTTTCGCGGGTAATAAATCCATACCCTTTCTGATTATTGAACCATTTCACGGTTCCTGTTTCGCGATTCTCCACGATGAATTACCTCCAAAATTTAATTCCGTGAATACATTAATTAATATTGGGCAATAAATGCCGCTTCAATTAACGTTTTATTCCGGAGTTACATCATATGCCTGCAGGCCTTTGTCATTTTCCTTTACGGAAAATTCCACTTTCATGCCTTCTTCCAGGCTCCGATATCCGTCGCCGCGGATGGATGAATAATGCACGAATACATCTTCACCATTTTCACGAGTAATAAATCCATACCCTTTTTGATTGTTGAACCATTTCACGGTTCCGGTTTCGCGATCTGCCACGATATCATTCCTCCAAAATTTTAATACTTGAAACAAATGAGTTAAATAATGCCGGAGACTACGCTCCGGCGCGTTAAGCCGTTTCATTTTTATTCAACGGTTACATCATGAGCCTGCAGACCTTTGTCGTTTTCCTTTACGGAAAACTCCACCTGCATGCCTTCTTCCAGGCTGCGATATCCATCGCCACGGATGGATGAATAATGTACGAATACATCTTCACCACTTTCGCGGGTAATAAAGCCGAAGCCCTTCTGATTGTTGAACCACTTCACGGTTCCAGTCTCACGATTTGTCACAATAACACCTCCAGATAAACAATTATAGCTTGATGAATTTATCAGGATGCAAAAGCGATGATCCAGATTCTTCGGGAATGATGTAACCAGGAATGAAAATTCGGTGGTAACAAAAAAACCAGGAACCTGAATCGGACTTTTGCTCCTGGCTTGTTAAATAATCACTGTTTCGATAACACTAACCTACTTCTTTAATTAAACCTTAAATCGGCTAATAACATAACCAATAATATCGGTAATTCCTAACCCTATTTTATAATTTTTATAAAAAGTTTTGCAATTAGGGAAAACCTGTTCCCTGAACGAATCCCAATACGTTTTCTCATTACTTCACCAGAATCAACCGACGGCTAACCATTTGCCGGGGCGTTCGCAATACATAGAGATACATTCCGGATGCGGCAATCGTTCCGGCATGGGTTTTTCCATCCCAGCTTATCTGGTAATACCCCGGAGACAAAATGCCATCCAACAACGTCGCCACCGGACGACCGGTAATATCAAAAATTCGCAATTGAACCGGTATCGCTTCCTGAACGCCGGAAGCCGGTACACTAAACTCAATAATTGTGCGATGATTGAAGGGATTGGGATAATTTTGTGCTAATTGAAGCGTGTTGGGCAGTTCTCCCTTGCGGATTTTTACCACGCCGGCATAAATAAACGTTGCCATTACCGGCGGATGCTCGGTACGGCTGCCATCATAATCCACATCGACCAATTTGTACCAATAGGTTTCTCCGGGAATTACTTTGGAATCCAGATACCGGTATGTTGCACCAATGTTGGAGTCGCCCTGTCCCACCAGCTCTGGCACGGTTTCGTAGGAGGCAATTTTCCGGTACACGGTGTCCAGATCCGAACGCCGGAAAATTTCGAAGCCAAGATTATTGATTTCACTGGCAGTTTGCCACTCCAGCATAATCCCGTTATCACTGGAGATGGCCTGAAACGAAAGCAATTGAACCGGCAAGGAATTGTCCGGAGTACTGGAACCCAGGGTAAACCGGGAATAGCGTTTTAATTCCGACGTTAAGCCGTATACGGTAATGGTGTTATTTGCGGTGTCCACACTCTGGCTGCTGCCAATGATCACCCATTGATTCTGGGTATCATCCCAAGCGGTCATAATCAGCGCGCTCTCATTATCAATGGCAGACCACTCACTGATTCCGGCATAACTAAAAGTAATATCTGCCGAATATGCTGTTTTGGTGGTTACAATGGTGTAAAATCCACTGACGGCGATATGATCAACCCCGGCGCCCAGATTATTGCGATTGCTATTGGTATTATGATTGTAAAATACGGAAACATCCCCGGCCGAGCCGGCACTGAAGTCGATGATAACCTGCCCGTTCCAGAAAGAAGCGGGGGCAATATCCCCGGATGCCAGGGTTTGCAGGTCTTCCTGATCATTTGCCCACCAGGAAACTTTGGCCGCATCCTGAGCCGTACCGTACACATCCATATCGCCATCCCCGTCCATATCCACTGCGCCCACATAATACGCGTATGTAAATGTGTTGCTGATGACGTTTTCGGCAAAATTCTGGGAACCGTCATTTTCAAACCAGGAAACCAGATTATCATTATCCGCGCACATTACAATATCCAGATCGGCATCACTATCCACATCAACAATTACCGCCTTGCGCGGATTTAAAATATTGCTTTTGAGGGTCGTTCGGGTGCTAAAATTTCCTGTGCCATCGTTTGTCCACCAGTCCAGCGTCAGGGATTTATAGCCACCCAGAACCAGGTCAACATCGCCATCCTTATCCAGATCCGCGACATCACTGGTGTTGCCCGCATAGCTCTGCACAATAACTTGTTTTTGAGTCCATCCCGCAGCTGAGCGTTCCCACCAGCGGACATCTTCATCCACCTGCACAACGCCGCTTCCTAACCATTGAGCCGCCAGGGCATCCAGTTGACCGTCGCCGTTCAAATCGCGCACCAGCACAGCAATGGGAGACGAATACAATGCGATCAAATGGGCAACAAACTGAAGCGGTGTACCCCCCTGATTTTCAAACCAGCGCAGGGAGTCATCCACTACCGTGCCACCGGTAAAATCATCTCCCATTCCATCAACAATGTCCAGATCCCCATCACCATCCACATCGGCAACCTTAATGGAATAATTATTGTAACCCACCCCGGGAAGCGAATCCGTAATCCATCCGCCATCCGCAGGTGTACCGTCATTTTTATACCAGCGGGTGGGG
>WGBF01000173.1 GCA_015494485.1 bacterium
TGTGTATAAGAGACAGAAATGATACTATCCTGCACCCGCGGATGCATCGCTTGTAAAAACATTAAAAATTTATTTATAGCTTCATTTTTAACAGCTTTGGGTTCGTCCGTTTCATATTTCCAAAACATCAAAATAATACAATATTTGAAATCCATGCATCTTTTCTTTTGCCATCGCGAATGAAATTAAAATATAGTATAGTTTTTTAGCAAAATAACAGTAGAATTTGGCTAATTAATTTAATTTTCTTATTTTAAATATTGCACAGAAGGTAGAGGAAACCATGGTTGGACCAGGGCAGCATCGTAATTTTAACGCATCATCGAATTTGACTCAACAAAACATCACATAAGGAGGTACTATAATGAAACATCTGTACAGGATTTTTGGGTTCAGCGTATTGTTTTTTATGCTTACGGTACCCTCTCTGTTTGCCCAGGCGCCCGCTTCGGGCGAAAACGAATATCGGCTCTCAGCAATTAATCCCCGCGCAACGACCGTGGATACCATTACCGCGGATGCGGGTCGCGGGCTGACCGTTGCGGTGAATCCGGACCTGGATGGCGATGGCAAGCCGGAAATTATCGTAACGGATTACCAAATGGGTGGCCGCGTGTTCGTGTACGAAGTTGTCGGCAATGACAAATTGGAATTCATCTGGGCATCCCCTCCCATTGATTCCACCCGCTCCGGTGGTGGTTCGACACCGCGTTCCGTAACGACGGGTGACTTTGACAACGATGGCAACCCGGAAATTATTTTCCCGCTGGGTTACGTGGCCAGCGATAGTGCCCAGTTTGCTACCCGAGGCATTTATTTTTACGAATGGACCGGTCAGGATAATGATTTTGGCGACACCGCTGCGTTCATTTTGCGCTACGAAGACATTGACACCAATTTCCGAACCGTGAATGTGGGCCGGACCGAAAATTCTTTTGTTGTGGATGATATTGATGGCGACGGCAAAAACGAATTACTGTTTACCCCGCGGGCATTCAGCTTCCCGGTAGCAAACCTCTACATTCTGCAGGTGGATTCCGGTACGTTTGAAAATCACAATGCAGTGGTAGATACCGAATATGTGTACCGGGCCATGGAAACAGTGGCTCATTTTAACAACATTGACGGATATGTCCCTGTTGGCGCCGAAGTGGGTGACGTGGACGGCGACGGTCTGGATGAAATTATCGTAACCGGCTGGACCAACATTTCCTCGGGTGCCGGTTTGGGCTTCATTGAAATTCAAGGTCCGGACCAGTACCGCGACGGAAGCATTTTGCCCCTTACCGATGACTTCAGCGCCTTTGTGGTGAAAGGGAAAGCCCGTTTTATGGAAGTAAACGGTGAACCGAAGGTATTTGTTTTTGGCGGCTATGGTAGCAACACCCGGCTGTGGGTGATTGACGGCGTGGTTGCCGACGATTTTGTAACCGATGCGAATTTGTACACTGCTGTTCAAAATGTTGGCGCCTGGGGCGTGTGGGATCTTGGCGACCAGGATCATCCCACCGATGACCAGGGTGATGGCTTTGATGCGTACATCGGCGGTGGACCTCGAATTTATGATGTCGAATACGATGGGTCCGGCGCGGTAACCGATT
Organism: bacterium; assembly: GCA_015494485.1. Taxonomy (GTDB): domain Bacteria; phylum Calditrichota; class Calditrichia; order RBG-13-44-9; family J042; genus WGBF01. The sequence goes on from WGBF01000173.1 coordinate 1,602, forward strand.
CCAACAGCTATTCGATTAAGCAGATTTATGACCTTTCTAAAGCATACACCACCGTTGGTGGTTTGTTTAACGAAATTTATACCTATCCGGGTATGGACCTGGATAACGATGGTAATCGGGACTTTGTGGCCGCTTACAAAGGCTGGAGCGGCGACTCCATTCCCGGTGAAAGTCTGGCGAAAAACGGTTTTCATGTGTTCTTCTTTGAATGGGGTGACTCCGCCACGTCCATCAACCCGGCAGACCCGACCACCGGTTTTACCCTAAAGGAACTGACCGTGATTACCCCGGACGATTACAAGCTGGAACAGAATTATCCCAATCCGTTTAACCCCAGTACAACCATTCGCTTTACCTTGCCGATTAGCAAAACAATCAGCCTGCGGATTTACAACTCCCTGGGTCAGGAAGTTCGGACGCTGATCAACAACGAATCATTGCCTGCCGGAACCCATAGTGTGGTCTGGGATGGCCGGGATAATAACGGTAATCCGGTAGCCAGCGGCATTTACATTTACAAACTCCAGTTCGGTAATTTCTCCAAATCTCGCAAAATGATGCTGGTGAAATAAGTTTTTATTATCGGCGGAAAGCTTTCTACCGGCTTTCCGCCCTATTTTTAACTATGCCACTAAAAACCCGTCATGATGTTGGAGGGTAGTTATGAAAAAATTATTACCATTGGTTTTGCTGGTAACCAGTATGGTATTCTGGGTATTTGCCCAGAGTAATGAATGGAAAGTTGCTTACACCACATTCGATGATGATGTTAACGGAACCGGAAACCGCACCGCCAGTGTGGCCGTTGTTGGTCCCAATCGCTTTGTGGCACTGGTAAATCGTGGTGCCCCATCGGATGATTTCTTTTCCCCCACAACCAATTACATTGTGGGTTACTGGGATGCAGACTCTGCAAATGGCCGGGTACCGGCACCGATTAACGGCCAGATCACCACTCCGGTATACGGCGGCGCCGGAGAAGGCCAGTTTTCAGACTGGCAATATCAGCTGGAATACGTGCAGTTTAAAGGGGCCTGGCAGATGGCCGCAGACGACTCCGGCTACATTTACGTGGCGAACAACGACGATGCCCACAACATTCTGGTGTACAAATTGACCTCCGATGGAGTGCAATACACCCCGTATCGTATGGAAACCGGTCAGGAAAACATCTGGGGTATTGAAGTGGATGACAGCGGCTATGTGTACGTGGTGGATTACGAAGGGCGTGACGACAAAGACGACGAAATCAAGGTGTTTAAGGGCCTCTACCATTCCGGTACCAACTGGGGGACGATTGGCGCTCACTTCGATGATCCCATTGCGACCATCGACTTACCGCCGGGATACTACCAGGGCATTACCGTGAGTGGGGATGGCAGTATGATTTTTGTAAGTGCCACCTCGGAACGCAAAATTTTAAAGTTTGTGGGGAGCCCCCAAAATGGCTACCAACCAGACAACAATTTTAGTTTTCAATTGTCCCCGGATGATACCGTAGATGATGGCGGCCATGGAACTCCCAGTGTGCTGGGCCTGGCATATTCCGACGATCCGCCCTTCGTAGCAGCTGTGGTAGATACGTTCTATTTCGGTGGGGATCAAGGCGGTTATCCCTATGGCCGGGTGTATTTGATTTACCCCGGTACTGGCAGTGTTATTGATACGATTGATGTGGCAGCTTACAACAAAATGGTAACCGGTGATTATTCTACCGGGTATAATTGGGGCAACGTGGGTGGATATACCTCTCTGATGGATGTGGATTATGAAAAAGAAGAAGGCGCCCTCTACTGGCAAACCTACTATGGATGGCAGGTCGAAAAATGGTATTTTGACGGGGACAAGGCGGTACTGGGAATCGAGCAACTTTCTTCGAAAGTGCCGCAGCAATTTGTGCTGTATCAGAATTATCCCAACCCGTTTAACCCTGTTACCACCATTAAATTTGCCGTTCAGCAAAGCGGGACGGTGACTCTGAATGTGTACAACATCAGCGGACAAAAGGTTGCTACGCTCATCAACAATCAGTTACCCGCCGGTACGTATTCCGTAACATTTGATGGTTCCCGCTTGCCCTCCGGTATTTACTTTTACCAGTTAACAGCCGGCAACCATCGTGCGACGCGGAAGATGATTCTGACCAAATAACATTTGTTGCCTGCTTTACACAGAAAAGGCGGTTGAGCAACCTCAACCGCCTTTTTTATTCCGAAATATTTAAAGAATATTATTAGGCCGGAATTAACTTCACAAACGCCCGCTTGCCTGCTTTAACCACTGTTGGACGCGTAATTTCAAGCTCCAGGAATTCATCCTTTACCACGGAACCTTCCACAGATACGCCACCCTGGCGAATGCGTCGGCGTGCTTCGGACTTGCTTTGAATAAGCCCCGCTGCCACCAGAAGATCCACCAGCCGATGCTTGCCGCTCTCCACCTTAAATTCGGGGATGTCTTCCGGTATTTCTTTCTTCACCACCACGCGTTCAAAATGGGCCTCTGCCTGCCGCGCAGCGTCTTCCCCGTGGTACATGCGAACAATGGTAAACGCCAGGCGTTTCTTCAAATCGCGGGGATTGACGCTACCGCTTTCCAGTTGCTGCTTAATTTCCTGCAATTCCTGAAGGGAAACATCGGTAACCAGCTCAAAATACTGGTAAATCAGTTCATCGGGGATACGCATGGTTTTGCCGTACATTTCCTCCGGCGGTTCATCAATGCCAATGTAGTTCCCCAGGGATTTGCTCATCCGATTCACCCCATCAATGCCCACCAGCACCGGAAGGGTTAGAACCACTTGAGGTTCCTGGCCGTATTCCCGTTGAATATCCCGACCGGTTACCAGATTAAACTTCTGCTCCGTGGCACCAATTTCCACATCGGCGCGCACCATTACCGAATCATACCCCTGCATCAGAGGATAAAACAATTCATGAATGCTGATGGGCTGGTTGTTGGCAAACCGTTTGGCAAAATCATCCCGTTCCAGCATCCGTGCCACGGTAAATTTGGACGCCAGGTCCATAACCTCCGCAAATGTCATCCGGCTAAACCATTCCCCGTTGTACCGGACTTCCGTTTTTTCGCGATCCAGAATTTTAAAGAATTGTTTTTCGTAGGTTTTGGCATTTTCCATAACCTGTTCATGGGTTAAGCGGGGGCGGGTACTGTTTTTTTCACTGGGGTCGCCCACCATTCCGGTGTAATCGCCAATAATAATCACCACCTGGTGCCCCAGATCCTGAAATTGTTTTAATTTGCGGAGCCCTACCGTATGGCCCAGATGAATATCCGGGGCGGTGGGATCAAACCCCTGCTTTATCCGCAGCGGCTTACCCGTTTTAATGCTGCGCTCCAGCTTCATTTTCAACTCATCCATCGGCAGCAGGTCAACCGTGCCGCGGGAAATAATTTCCAGTTGTTCTTCCAGTGGTGGAAAGTTGCGTTTCATTCGTCATCACCCTTGTTATTATTTAATGCGATAATGCTTTTCCAGTCGTTTTAATTCCCGTTCCTGATCCCTCCGGGCAATATCTGCCCGCTTGTCGTACTTCCGTTTTCCGGTTGCCAGACCCAGTTCTACTTTGGCTTTTCCGTTTTTAAAATACACCTTCAATGGAATCAGGGTTATCCCTTTTTCCTGCACCTTGCGCCACAAACGCCGGATTTCATCCTTATGGAGCAATAATTTGCGTTCGCGAAACGGGTCATGAGAGGCATAGCCGGCATTCTCATACGGGCTGATGTGCATGCCAATCAACCACACTTCGCCATTTTTAATGCGGGCGTAACTATCCTTTAAATTGCACCGCCCAGCCCGCAGGGATTTTACCTCCGTGCCCGTCAGCACCATTCCGGCCTCAATGGTTTCCAGAATGTTGTAATCATGGAATGCTTTTCGGTTTTTGGTTACAATTTTAATCGAATTTTTCTTTCCGGAATCCATGGGCACCTCAGTAAAAAGTGTTGAAGTTAGATAATTCGCTTTTGTGTTTCAAGAAAAATGTTCTGTATCTGGTGCAACCAAATCAATGGGGCACAGGCGCACCGCTTTACCGGTTCATTGCTTTTATTGGTTACTGCCGTAGCATGGCCCGCATTTACCTGCGCCACATTAAAAGCTAACAAAATTGACTTTAGTATCATAATTTTTTATACTAAAAGTTGCTGATAAGGGGAATTGTATTAGTGAAAACCATCGTCCACCGCGTCATCTTCTGGGTACTTTTTGCTACAACCATCCAGGCGCAAATTCAACATTTTCCCACCGAAGCATACGGGGACCAGCTGGTAATTGGCATGCTTCGGCAGCCGGAGCTTCAACTCAACCCATTTAACATCCAGAATTCCGCAGAAAAGGATATTATTCGCCTGATTTTTGGCGGGGGGCTTATCCAGGCACCGGACAAATTTGCAGCGCCTCCCGCATTAATTGACCGTTTCATTTTTATTCCCGGCGGTCAGAACAACCGCTATTGGCGCCTGGTATTAAAACGCAATATCTTTTTCCACAATGACCATGACATGCGCAATTCCGATGTAAAATTCACATTTGAATTTTTAAAGAAATACGGGGGGCAAATCTTAAACCGCCGTATTGATTTCCGCAACATCGCAGAAATCCGCATTCACGGGGATCTGGAGCTGATGTTTGTGCTCCACCGGCCCGACCGCAATTTCGATAAAAAATTCTCCGACATCCCCATTTTGCCCCGGGAATATTACGAAGAAGCCATAGAAAAAGGTTTTAACATTTTTTCGGAAAAACCGCCCATCGGCATCGGGCCGTTTGTTTTTGAATCCCGGACTCCCAATCAAATTCAACTGGTGACCCATTCCCGTTATTACAACGGACGGCCCTTTCTGGATGGCGTACGGATTCGGTTTTTTGACGATGAACAGCAAATCATTGACGGCCTGGTCAACGGCAACGTGGATTATGCGGAAATTTCCGATTTGCCCACCGCAGAACGGGTTCATGAAATTTTAGGTAACCGGATTTTGTTGTTTACGGTTCCCCGCTCTTCCCGCAAAATTTACTTTATTTTGTTAAATACCCGCAAATTCCCCTTTGAAGATAAAGCAACCCGTGCAGCACTGGAAAGCATTCTGAACAAACAATTGATTGTAAACCGCCTGCTGCCCAATATTGGTTCGGTGGCGCAAACCCTCATCCCGCCGGATAACAAATATTACTTTGAAGAAGCATTCCGGGACCAGTACAATCCCGGGCGGGCACAGGTGCTGCTCCAACAAACCGGATGGCAACTAAACCAACAATCCGATTTGCTGGAACTGGACGGGCAACCATTTCGGTTTCAACTTATTTTTGCCAAAAACTCCCCTCTGGAAGAAAGCATTGCCCGCACCCTGAAGATTACCCTGGGTGAACTGAATATTGACATGGTGCCGGTGCCGGTGAATCCGATGGATAAAGACCGGCTGATTCAGACAGGGGATTTCCAGGCGATTCTTTGCAGCTACGAATTTGACGACCGCGCGCTGTTTCAGGCCGTGGACCATTTTTACTTCCACACACTGCGGGGGGATGTCCAAAACGTGAATTACCGCAATCGCTTTCTGGACAAAATGTTTTCCGTTGCCTATCGGGATGCTTCCATCTACCCGCAACTGTTCAAGCGGTTTCAATTTTATTTACGTCGGGACCATCCTGTGATTTTCCTGTTTTTCAGCAACCGCATTATTATTGCTGTGGATAGCCGGTTTCACAATGTGCGCACAACGTACAAAATGGGTGACCAGTTTTTTTACCGCTTACGCCCTCTGGAGAACTGGTTCGTCCCCAAAGAGTTACAAAAATATCATTTAAA
>WGBF01000174.1 GCA_015494485.1 bacterium
ATTGGGTTGCCACCAATCCCCGGGTACGGTAAAATCTTCAATCTTTTGCTGTTCATAATAGGCATACCGGGATGTTTTAAAACTCACCTCAATCGGATTCTCCATTCTGTTTCCCAGCGTATCCGTAATTCCGGAATCCAGCAACACCGTGTAATGCCGGTCTTGTTGCAATGGGGTAACCGGTTGAACCGTCAAAACGGACTGCGTTTTTTGATGTGTGGTCAGCAAGAATTTATGCTCCAGGGTGTCCCCTTCACTGGTAAGTAAAATCTTTTCAGCACTTACCGTTGCAGGTTCTACCAATTCATCAAATACAAACGTAATAATATCATCCAGTGCGAATTGTTGCTCAGACCCGTCCAGCGGGGGATAACTGGCCACCACATTCGGAGGGGTCACATCCCGGCTGTACGTCTTAAAATGAAGGGTAAACGGATCGCCTTCCACACCGTCCCCATTCCCATCCAATGCCCGCCCGTTTACATCCGTTAATGTCGGAGAAAGGGTTAATATAAAATCGGTATCAAACGGAAGGCTCTGTGCAAACGAAAGCGTTACGGTTTTGTGGTCCGATTCCCACTGAATACTGCCAATTGCAACTGCAGGATCAATGGTCAGGGCCTTGTCAAATGTTGTGATGTCCATGGTTTTGGAAAATGTGATAACAACAGTGCCATTCACGGGAATGGAATCCCCCTCTGCCGGCTGGGTTTCCACCACAGTCGGAGCAAAAGAGGGAATAGAGTCCGACTGTTCCGCATTGGAAATGGTGGATTCATTCCAGAACCGATCCAGCGTGGTTACAAAATACCAGTAGGTCCCATTGTAATCCTGCAATCCGGTGAAATGATCCACATAGGTAAAGGCTGTGGTATCAAAATGCACTTCAATAATCTCATCCGTATTCACATCCAGCGTATCATCCGTAGATCGGTAAATGGCAAACCAGAATGGCCCGCCCGGATTTACTGCAGGGGTAATATCCAACTGGTATGTTAATGAATCCAGTTTCGTTAACGTTAAAGACGGCGCATCCGGGGGAACAGAATCCACCAATCCCGTAGCCCGGATTTTTGTTTTGGTTGGAAAGAAAAGGGTTTTGGCCTTCTCCCAGTAGTCCAGATTATTCCACGATTCGTAACTAAAAAACTGAAACCCATCCACCCAGTCAATGCTTCGTACCGTATCAATAATGGATTTGTGCCGGTAAAATTTATTTTTCTCAGCGAAATCATCCGAATAAATTCCCACCGTGTACATCTGCCCTATTTGAATGGCGGGTTGGATGTACTGAGACCAGCATTCCGGGCACCCCCCTTCCAGAATATCATACATATCCGCTGCATTGTCCCAATGGTAATGCATCCCGGCAATTTGATCAATATAGCGCTCATTTAGCCACAGTGCCGCATCCTGATATACCGTGCCATACCCCTGCCAGCCGCCCCAATTGTAGCGCCCCAATGCCGCAACGGACAACCGCACCCAGGGTTTTACGGCCTGGATGGAATCGTGCAGGGTACGGACAAATTCCGTTACGCACCAGCGCCAGTAATCTTCCCAGGAGCTGAAGCCATCCGGAATTCCCGCACTGTACGGATGCTGATAATCGTACAGGTACCGGCCGGCCTGGTTTTCCTGTAAACCTTCTTCAATGTCGGGAGGTACCACACCACTGGGCAGGTTGTCGGAGATGTTTCCTGCCATTCCCTGCAATGACTGGCTGCTGGAATATTCATTCCAGCGCACAAAATCCAGGTGCAACCCGTCGATATCATAGGTATTCACAATCTCCATGGCAACATTCACCAGATACTCCCGCACTTCCGGAAGCCCCGGTGACAGCCAGGCAATGTCATCCGGCATGGGATTGCCATCCTGATCCCGGCAAACCCATTCGGGATGCCGTTCAGCCGGGCTCCCCGAATAGGCGTTTCGGCTTTCGAATGTGTTGAACCATACATGGAATTCCAATCCCCGTTTGTGGGCTTCCTGCAATGCATACTGCAGGGGATCAAATCCGGGATCGTAAAAATTGACCTGGGGTCCCCACGGTTCAATGGAAGAAGGGTAATACACTGTTCCAAACCGACGTACCTGCCAGAACACAGAGGTCATATTGGCTTGTTTGTGCTTGTCCAGAATTTCCCGGATTAATTGTTTGTTCTGGTCGGCATTGTAATCGCGCTTAAGCCAATGGTAATCAATCACCCACGTCGCCCGGAACTCCTGATTATTCTTTCCGTGTACCGGGTTTCCAACCAGAAACAAAAAAGCCAATACCACTACGGTCCACTTCATTCGATTACCCTTCTTCTTTATTCAACCCCTCATTAAAACGAAAAAGGCAACCAGCACCGGGCTGATTGCCTTTTTCGGTACAACTTATTTCATAAGCGTCATTCGTCGGGTTTGCACTTTTCCATTAACCACCAGGCGGTAGAAATACATACCGGTTGCCAGTTCGCTGCCGTCGAATTGATATTCATAATAACCGGGTTCCAGTTGCTCATTAATCAAGGTTTTAACCAGTCGTCCGCTAACATCGTAAACTTTTAATTCCACGTGCGCTTTTCGGGCAATGGTAAACGGAATGGTGGTTGTGGGATTGAACGGATTGGGATAGTTCTGGGCAAGATTGAAATCTTTAATGTAGATCTGGTCCGCCACCCGGATAATGCCAGTGAAGGGGTTGGAATTCACAAATTTCTTTACCCGATGTCCATCAAAATCCGCCACATACGCCACCCATTGATTGTTTACCGTATCTTCCCAGAACGCAATACCCCGGGGGGAATAAATCGTATCCGATGGTGAGGGCGTTTCATATACCTGGTCCATCACTTTGCCAATGCTGTCCACAATAGCCCCGGATGTGGTATTAAATGCATACCAGCCGCGGATATCGGAACTGAAGTGGGTACCCACCCACAAATTGCCGGCGGGATCCCAATCTGCACAATTGCCTTTAAAGCTTTTGGAGGTATCCGGGCTGATAACGTTTACCAGTTCGTAGGTACCATCCGGGCCCTCATCGCTGTGGTAATGCAGAATACCGGAACCCAGCAAAT
>WGBF01000175.1 GCA_015494485.1 bacterium
GCCGGGTATTTTGCGGCAATTTTCTGCAATTGACGATATTCATCCCGGTTTGGAGTGTAACCGGCCCAGTAAGAAAGAGTATTGCCCGTTGCCGGGGCATCCTGAAGCAACAGGTCAAACTCCCGGCGGGTGGGTAGCCGAAAGTTGCGCCGGGTACGTGTGTTTAACCAATCAATATAAGCCTGGATGCGGCGGGTGTCCACCCCGGTGACCGGGAGGTTCGCTTCCTCTGGCGTGTAAGTGTAAGAGGAATCAAACGCTGCAAATTGCGCCCGGGTAATTTCGAAGCGGGTAACGCGCAGGGTATCATGAACCGGGACGGTTTCCGGGATTAATATGCCGTGGTCCCGGATTCCCACCGCGCCCTGCGATCTGGCAATGGATAAAAATTGACGGTGCCAGCGCAGCGGTGCATTAGAGGCTAACAACCGGTTTTCTTCCGTTTGCCGGGGACGACCAAACAGGTAGCGATCAAACCAGGCCAATTCTTCTTCCATTTTACGCCGTTGATGACTGGGCTTTTTAAATCCGTGGGGTTCCCCTGGAAACAGCAGAAAGCGAACCGGTGCCTTGCCAATTTGCTGCAGAGCCCGGTAATGCTCCCAGCCCTGTTCTGTGGGCACATTGGTGTCCTTGGTGCCAAAGAAGATTAACGTGGGGGTGACCACGCGCTCCAGGCGGAAAAGCGGCGATTTTTCAATGTAATGGTCCAAGTATTTCCAGGGGGGACCGTGGAAATAGGAGTTGTCAAACCGGACGCCAAAGGCGCAGTTGCCGTAATCGGAAATCCAGTTCACGTCGCCGGCGCCGGGTGCTGCGGCTTTAAACATGGTGGGTTTTTCCACGGTTAGGGCAATGGTCAGAATGGCGCCGTTGGACCATCCCATCACTCCCAGGGAATCCGGGTGGACCAGCCCTTTGGCAATTAACGACCGCACCCCCCGGACGATATCCGGTACTTCCAGCTCGTAATAATGGCCCTTAATGGATTCCACAAAATCCAGCCCGTGATTGCCGGACCCGTGATAATTGGGACGCAGCACGAACGCTCCCTTTTGCGCCCAGAGAGCCGGATACACCACCCAATCCTGCCGCCAGGCGTCCAGATCTACGCCACTGGGCCCCCCATGAATCACCACCATAAGGGGATAGCGGCGACCGGGTTTGTAATGGAGCGGATAATACAGAATGCCGTTGACGGTTTCCCCCCGCGCGCCTTTCCAGGTAATGACCTCCGCTTTGGGCTGCGGTAACTCCTGCAGAAAGGGATTTAAGGAGATACATTCCCGGGCACCGGTCACCTTCCCATTGGTGTAGTTGGCCCAATAATACCGTGGTGGCACATTGGGTCGGGAATACACAAACACTATACGGTGCCCGGCGCGTGACGTTAAGACGCTGGTGGCATGACGAAGCCGGGTATCCTGAACATCGGTAAAATGCCAGCCGGTGTGGTCTTTCCAGTAATAGCGGGCATGGTAGCGGGGACCATCTGCCAGTTGCACGTGCACCCCGGTACCGGCAACGCTGAATCCGGCAAATCCCACGCCCTTTTTCCAGTGAAGCGGTACCGTTTCATAGGTCTGGCTCGGAATATCGTAGTAAAACAGCAGAAAAATGCCGGCGCCTTCATTCCAGGGGTCGGAGGAGTGTTCATCCCAGGCGTAAAATCCCCGGGAATCAGAGCGCCATTTAAAATCAGAGGAATCAAGATATTGTTCGGCAAAAATTTCCCGCTCCGTTCCGGTATTCACGTCCAGTAAAAACTGCCGGGGTTGATGGCGGGCATCGGCGGTAATGGGACTGGTTTGCAGGGAATACACAATCCACCGCCCGTCCGGTGAGGGGGCAAATTCTTTTATTTGAAAACGGTTGGTGGTAAGCCGCCGGATAGCGCGGGTGCGGATGTCCACTGCAAATAAGCGCACAGGCCAGAAAAGAGTGGTGTCTTCCACCACACGGGCATCATCCTGCTGCTTTTTTCGTTCCCGTTCATAAAACGTTTTTTCTTCCCGGGCCGTAAAAACCACGGTATGGGGGTTCAGCCAGGCAAGGGATTTCACCCCATTTTCCAGCTGGGTTAACGGAAACGGTTCGCCCCCACCGGTATTTAGCAGCCACACCTGGTCTTTTCCGTGGTATTTGCCGGAAGGCAAATCCCGGGAGGACAGAAAAGCAATCCAGCGGCTATCGGGGCTCCACCTGGGATCTCTGGCTTTTCCGCTCCGGGTAAGTTGAATGGTTTCAAAGGAATCGCCAACTGTCCGGGTAAGAAATACATCGGTTCGAAACCGATTGGCGGAAAAATCGGGAGTGCGCTTAATCCACACCAGGGCGCGTTCATCCGGTGAAAATTCTCCCTGGGTGAATGTTTCCTGTTTAAGAATGAGGTCAACCGACCATTCCCGGGCTCCCACCAGGGACGTCATGCACAATAAAATAAAAACGACGATTCGCATTGCGGCTACTCCTTGCATCTCATGCAATGAATGTAAGCATTACCCCGAAAAACCGAAAGGGCTATTGAAGGTTGCCTGGTTAAGAAGACACCGGGGGTAATGTTAAGCCGCTTTTGTGTAGGGAAAGTGAGAATCACGGTTGGTTAGCGTTAGGGAATCCACGGAGTTTTTCATTAACCCCATGAATAACAGGATGTTACGTAATAAATATTTTTTGTTTGGAAAAAGCTCTGGTGTTAATTAAATTGTTTAACCAAATAGTTAAACAAAGAGGTTAATTTTGGAACCGTTAACGACTGAAAAAGAATATCGCATTTTGCAGGTGGCCCGGGATGTGTTTCTGGAAAAAGGGCGCCAGGGCGCACGCATGCAGGAAATCGCTGAGCGCGCCGGGGTCAACAAGGCGTTGCTGCACTATTATTTCCGCAGCAAGGAACGCCTGTACCGCCGGGTATTTGAAGAGGAAGTGGTGCGCTTTTTTAAAAATTTTATGGACACGATTCCCGCGGAGAGCGACTTCAAAACATTTTTACAGGAATTTGTGAGCAATTATTTACACCAGGTTGCCAATTCCCCCCAACTGGTTCGTTTTGTGCTGTGGGAAATTCGGGAAGAAGGCGAAGTGTTGACCGGGGTATTGCAGCGGTTGTTTCAGGGGGACCCGGTTCAAAACAACCCCTTCATTCGCCGGGTGTTGCAAGCCGTTCAGGACGGCGAAATCCGCCCCACCGATCCCAAACACCTTTTCTTTAGTGTGGTGGGGATGTGTGTGTATCCGATTATTGCCGGTCCGTTGCTGGAGCGGTTATTTCCCAATTTGTCCGTAACAGATGAACAATTTATCAAAGAACGGGCACAGGAAGTGTTTCAATTATTGTGGCAAGGACTTCAACCGACGACGTAACGGGAGAGTTAACCCATGAGATTAAGCCAAATTGTCGTAGTAGGAATGATGGTGCTGGCGGGGTGGATGGCTCCGGCACGGTCAGCGCCATCGGATTCGTTAACGCTGGATCAGGCCTGGCAGGTGTTGCTCCAGCGGAATTTAACGTTAAAGCAGCAGCAAGCGGCCATTCAGCGCGCCGAAGCGGCATTGCGCCAGGCCCGTACCATGCGATTGCCCACCCTGCAGGCGGGCGGAAGTTACAAGTACATTTCTGAGGTTCCGCGTCTGGAGGTCCCCCCGCCCCCGGTACCGGGGTTTCAGTTCCCGGAAATTCAGGCTGGAGCCAACAATCAGTATGATTTGTACCTGCAGGTGGTACAACCCGTGTTTACCGGAATGCGCCTGACCAACATGGTACGACTTCAAAACATGCAGTTGCAAAAAACCCGGGTCCAGGCCCAGCGGGTGCAGCAGCAGTTGTTGTTTCAGGTAGGGCGGTTGTTTTACAACTATCAATTGAACAAACTCCAGAAAGAGGTACTGGAGGCCAGTTTACGGCGTCTGGAGGCCGGGGTTTCCCGTGCACGGGCACTGTACCAGGCAAAGCAGGTAACCGAGTTTGATACCCTGCGGCTGGCAAACCAGCAGTTGCGGTTGCGCAACCATATTCGTAATGTAGAGCGCCAGAATGACATCGTGCTGGAAAAACTCCGCACAATCCTGAATCTGGATTCCCTGGCGCCGCCGGCAGGGGTTTCTGTTGCCGCCATCACCATGCATTTGCCCGCTGAACAATCCTTTCAGCAGCAGGCGCTGGCGCACCGTCCGGAGCTTCGGGAAATGCAGGTGCGCCAAAAAAGTGCGCAGTTAGGGGTACGGATTGCCAAAGCGGCTTACATGCCTCAGGTGTCAGCGTTTGCCGCGGTGCATTACGGAAACCCCGGTGCGAATTTCTTCAAGCAGGAATGGAATGTGTACACTCTGGCAGGTGTGCAGTTATCGTTTGATGTGTGGAACTGGGGGCGTTCGTACTATCGGGTTCAGGAAAAAACAGCCCTGGTGCGGCAGCTTTCGCTGGAAGAACAAAAACGCCTTCGCGCCATTCGGGAAGAAGTGCATACCGTGTACCTGCAAATGCAGCAGGTCGCCGAAAATCAGGCTTATCTGGAACAGCTGGTGGCGCAGGAGTCGCTTCGTTACCAATTGGTTAAGAGCAAGTTTGAAAACGGCTATGCCACGTCCCTTGATTTGCAGGAAGCAGAAAGCGCGTTAACCAGTGCCCAGCTTCAATTACAGCAAAACCGAATTGCGTGGATGCAATTGCAACTGCAAATGAAATTTGTAACCGGAACCATAGGCAAAAACCTTGAGGAATATCATGAGTAAACGTTGGATTATCGTCGTACTGAGTGTGTTTTTGGTAACCGTGGGATGCCAGCGGGGAAAAACTGTAAAGCACTTTACTTCGGTTGTGGAAGGCAAAACGGTGGATGTGCCCGCCCTGGTGGGTGGCAAAGTTGTGTTGCTGGCAGTGAATACGGGTGATGCGGTAAAACAGGGACAGAAGATTGCCCTGGTGGATACCACAGAACTGGCGCTTCAGAAAGCCCAGTTGAGCGCTGCTGTACAGGAAGTGCAGGCCCGCAAAGCCATTTTGCAAACGCAGTTTGAGCGGGCACGGGCAGATATGGAATACGCCCGCACCCGGCTGGATCGCACCGAAAAATTATTTAAACAGAACACGGTGCCGCAGCAAACCCTGGATGATGTGCGCAATCAATTTCAGCGGATACGCAGCGCTTACCTGGCCGCTAAGCAGCAATTGGCCACGGTAACGGCATCGGAGCAGAAGCTGCAGGCCCAGATTCGCCTGGTGGAAAAGAAAATTCGGGATGCGCAGATTGTGTCCCCTCTGGATGGCATTGTCACCACCAAGTATCTGGAAGCCGGAGAAGCGGTGCCCCCCATGGCCCCCGTGGTGGAGATTACCCATCTGGATCGCGTGTGGGTGAAAATTTTCATTTCGGAACGGATGCTGGCCAGTGTGAAGCCGGGGCAGGAGGCAAAAATATTTATTGATGGCACCGACCGCACCCTTACGGGTAAGGTGGTCTGGATTAGTCCCCGGGCCGAATTCACACCCAAAAATATTTTAACGCCGGAAACGCGGACGTCTCTGGTGTATGCCGTGAAGATAGACGTGCCCAATCCGGATGGGTTGTTAAAAATTGGTATGCCGGTGGAGGTTGCACTGTAAATGAATGCCATTGAAATACAAGGGCTGACGCGTCGATTTGGCTCACTGATAGCCGTGAATAATCTGTCCTTGCAGGTACGCAAGGGGGAGCTGTTTGGGCTCATCGGGCCGGATGGTGCCGGTAAAACCACGCTAATGCGTATGCTGTGCACGCTGTTAGAACCCCATGCCGGTCGCGCAACGCTGAATGGATTGGACGTCACCCAGGAGACGCATCGCATCCGCAGCTTTTTGGGCTACATGCCGCAGCGATTTTCTCTGTACATGGATTTAAGCGTGGAACAAAACCTGAATTTCTTTGCCAATCTGTTTCAGGTGCCGGAAGCGGAACGCCGCCGACGCATTGAGCAATTGTACGCGTTTTCCCGTTTAAAGCCGTTTAAAGACCGTCCTGCCGGCGCGCTGTCCGGGGGAATGAAGCAGAAACTGGCTCTTTCCTGTGCCCTGATTCATACCCCGGAAATTTTGATTCTGGATGAACCCACCACCGGAGTGGATCCCCTTTCCCGCAAGGAATTCTGGGAAATCCTCAAATCCATTCAACAGGAAGGCACCACCATTATGGTGTCCACCCCGTACATGGATGAAGCAGACATGTGCGATCGGGTAGGCCTTATGTTCCGGGGGAGCATGGTTGCCCAGGGCACACCTGAAGAAGTGCGACATCTGTTCCCCTACACCCTCTACAGTATCAAGGGTAAAGATTTACATGCCTTGCGGGATTACTTCTCCCGGTTGCCGGCCGTGCGCCAGATTCAGTTGTTTGGGGATGCCCTCCACGTGGCGTTTTCGGAACCACCCGGGGAGGACCAATGGAAACAGTGGGCGCAGGCCTTGCAGGGAAATTTAACGCAGTGGAATAC
>WGBF01000176.1 GCA_015494485.1 bacterium
ATTCATTGTTCTCCGAGTCGTAATAACCACAGGGGACCGACCCTTCTGTAGTTAGTATCCCATTGGGCAAACTGGTTAAAAGCGAATAACTCCCGTGCAAGGTATTGCTTTTCGCCACGGCTATACCCCCGTTATTGGCGATATACATATAATAATTTGTCCCGTCAAAAAAGACGTCCGGATCAGCGGCACTTTCATTATTGTTTAATTGCATGGTTAACCGGTGTCCACTCTGCAGGGCAAACCGGGTACCATCCGATCCCTCCACTTCCACAGCGGAATCAAAATACTTCGTGCACGGATAGGATTGACACCTGGCAGGATCGCCCATTATGCCAGTGGAATTGAGAAAAAACAAAACGATTTTTCCACTGCTGTCCACCACGGCAGAGGGGTCAACAAAATTCACCACATTATTATTGGAATCCACAATAGAGACCGGTACGGGATTGGGGTCCCATTTATCGGTAGTGATATCATAACGTTTCACAAAGCCCGGTGTATACACATACAATTTATTTTCCCGAATAACAACATCCGGCACACTTCCCACATACGGAACAAAATTGGGCACAGGAGTCCAGGTTCTGCCATCATCCGATTCCGCAAGGTGAACCATGTGCTGTTGCGTTCCCTGGCAATTGGTTGAGCACGTGAAGAAGGACATGATGTACTTTTTAGTAAATGGCTGGGAATACATAGCGGTGTGAACCACGAAAAGTAAAAGCGCAATGGTACGTATAACATTTGTTTTCATGCCAATCTCCTTAAGTGAATGATTGTTGCGATTTCCCCATTTTATGCATTGAAACAGGCAATCCACAAAAGGGGCTAATCTTGCTGAGAAAATAATACAGAATTAATAAAAAATCAAATACCGGCTGCTTTCTGAGTGTCACTTAGTGCGATAATATTCAAGCCTGAAACCGATTTTACCCTTCAATTTGGTCAAACACCGCATTGCATTTTTTGAAAAAAATGAAAGCTAAACACATCTTTCAAACGGATATTGCCGGTGGAGGAATGCATTATTCGCCTGATTTTAGTACTTAAGTGAGATGAGAAACGTTTATTTGATATTGGCATCAATTAATGGTCCATTTTGGAATTCAGTTTAAAAAGACGAAATCTTGGGGTTCAAATTTAAATGGACAATTTTAGAAATCATCCCAAATAGATAGCAACACACTTGTTTAAATGGAAACTTCTATCGGTTCCAATAGTACGCTTATTCTATTCATAATACACCGTTTTCATCCGGCGGGGTTGGCTGTCTGCCGGTACAATGCGGAAGGAAATGCGCCCCAGTACCTGCCCCAGTTGATTTTCCACATCCACCCGCCACTGCCCCGGTCGCACATTTCGCTTATAGGTATAGCCCCGGTACCCTTTTTCCCGTCCTCCGAATAACTGAAAGCGCCGCTGGTCTGTGGTTAACCACCGGCCTTCTTTTTCGGAATATACCTGCCAGTGGTGAACGATTTTGGTATTTAACAGGGTTGGCGCAAATACGGCGGTAAAACAAAACACGGTATCGCCTGGCTGGTAATAAAATGTTTTATCGTAATGCACCCAGAATTTGTACCACGGCGGTGCATGGTATTGGAGCACGTACACATTGTTTTCCCGATGCACATGATGATACACGCCCCCATATTTCAGTGACAGGGGAACCGGTGGAATCCAGTTCAGAACGTAAAAGAGAATCAGCAGTGCCAGCACACCCCCGGAAATGCCGGCTACTCTCCCCACCGTCTGCCGGGAAGGGAGTCCGCCAAAACGCCACAGGAGGTAAATAAATTTCCCCACAAATATGGCCGTAAAAACAATAGCCAGAACAACCGTCCACCAGGTCATCCGTTTGACCACAATGGGAATGAAAAAGATAAAAAAGGAGAATGCGGATAGTGTGAACAAAGTGAACTGCAGGTACACGTTATCCAGGCGGTCTTCCAGAAATTCATTGGCGACCAGCAACACCACCAGTAAAACAAAGAAAACCGCTGTCTGCGTCATGGACACGCTCTGAAAGTAAAACACCACGTAACTACTAAATAATCCCCCCAGAAAAAATTGCAGCCCCACCGGGTACCATTCCCGAAAACGCAGTACCTGGGGATGGGTAATGCGATGCTGGTCAATTAAATGAATAAAGAGAATGGCCACGCCGGAAAGCACCAAATATACCAGCAAAATCAAATTATCCGAAAGGCGGTCAATGCGGGTGAGGGTGAGGCTGTCCCACAAAAATCCACCCAGAAAGGACACCAGCGGCACGTAGCGTTCATAGCGGTGGTACAGGCGCTCCAGGCTTTGTTTTATTACAGCAATCATTGCAACTACCCCAAACAGCGTAGTAACAAAATAGTCTGGTCGTCAATGGGTTTAACGGTCGCGTCGATGGTCTGACGCAGTGCGGTGTAAATGGCATCCAGCCCTTCCGCAGAATGCTCCCGTAGGGTGGCCGCCAAGCGCTCCGTATCCAGTAATTCAAACGACGTCCGGTACGTCTCCAGAATACCATCGGTAAATAACAGAAAAATATCCCCCAGGGCGTAATGCACTACCCGCGTTTGAAAGGGCTGACCCCGGCGCGCCCCCAGAGGCAATTGGGATACATGAAGGGTATGGACGGTACGGGTCTTCCGTTCATAATACAACACCGGTGGATGCCCGGCCGTCACAATTTCCGCCAGATGCCGATTGGCATCGAAATGCACCCCCGCGAAGGTAACAAACATGGTACGCTCTTTCATTCCCAGAATGACAGGATTTACCTCCCGCAGCAACGCTTCCAGCGAACGATTGTGGTGCAATGCCGTCCGAATGGCGCTTTTGGTGGCGCTCATTAACAGGCCGGCGGACACCCCATGACCGGAAACATCCGCCACGTATGCTGTAACACGGCCCGGCGTTGCCACCACATCCATTAAATCGCCGCCAATTTCCTGCATGGGCAGGGAGCGTCCGTACACCTCCACATAGCCGTATTTTCCCCGGAGGGGCGGCACCAGTGCGGCATGCATTTTCTGGCCCAATTCCAGTTCCTGGCGAATGCGCCCGATGCGGTCCCCCACCCGGGAGATGAATATCGCAAACAGCACATACCCCAGAACAATATGAATGAGAATCAGCATCCCGATAATAGTTAGCTGGGACGATTGAATCGGTTTGCCTTCCTGCTGAAAAAACGACTGGATAAACACAAGCCCCGTGTGCAACGCCACAAACAGTACCAGCCACTTTAAGCGCCGGGTTAAAGAGGTATAGGCATACCCCGCAGCGACCACGCCCACCAGCACGACCGTAACCAGAACGTTCGTCCAGGAATACCATTGCCCATCCCACAATACCACCAGGTAACCAATAATGGAAAAAGTAAAGAAGACACCCAGTAAAAAACTGAGCATGTCCCCCGGCGGCATCTCCCGCCAGAATTTTTCCACAAAAATGGAACTGGTGGGGGTGGGAGCCGGCCAAAATTGCCATCGTTTTTTCGAAGAATGCTTCATATCCGAATGCGTTGCTCCGCGCTTACCCGATTGGTGACGTTTTCATTAACGGAATAATGGTGCGGAAGTTTACCGACAGGGCATTTCCGTAACAAACGGAACGCCCTGCCCGCTCTCGGTGAATTCACTTTTTGTCAATTCCGCGATGGCGCCTCTGCTATTCGCTGCTCCCGATTTTTCCATCTGCCGGTATTCCAGGCTACCTGTTCTAACAGAGCGTTACGATAGCCAGAAAGTTTTAGACAACTGTTGCGCATTGTTACTTCCCGTTATCCGGGGCCGACAAAAGCGGTGGGTACAGGGCTTCCCACCACTGCGGTTGCCCTTTGAGCCATCGGTCAAACCACGCCA
>WGBF01000177.1 GCA_015494485.1 bacterium
CACCAATGCCACCAGTTTATCGGGGGCATACACGTAACTACCACGGGCATCAATGGCAACCAGTTCCCGGGCGACCTTGGCATTGTCGTTCTTATCCTTGGGCGAAATTTCATACACGGTTTGCCAGCTACCCACATCATTCCATCCCATGTCAGTGGGTATTACAAACACCTGCTCGGCGCTTTGCATTACCCCGTAGTCAATGGAAATACCGCGGATGCGTTTGTACACATCATCCACCTTCTGAGGGTATTCCGGCTGGCCAATTACTTCCTTAATTTCCATGAGTCCTTCGTAAATTTCGGGCAATTTTTCTTCAATTTCTTTTAGAATGGTAGCGGCTTTCCAGATGAACATGCCGCTGTTCCAGTAAAAATCACCACTTTCCAGAAAGCGCACGGCCGTTTCGTAATTGGGTTTTTCGGCAAAGGTTTTTACCACAAACACGGTGTGCCCGTTTAATTCTTTTACCGCTTCCCCCCGTTGAATGTACCCGTAGCCGGTGGCCGGATAGTGGGGTTCAATCCCCAGCGTCAGCAGCCCGTCATTTTCAAACACGAATTCCGCGCCTTTTTTCACCACTGTGCGGAATTCCTCCACATTGGTCACCAGATGGTCTGCAGGCAGTACCACCATCACTCCTGACGGGTCCTGGTTCACAATATGAATTGCCGCCAGCCCGATGCACGGGGCCGTATTTCGGCCAACCGGTTCCAGAATAAAATTCTGGTCCTGTAGCGTAGGTATCTGCTGATGAATAATGTCTTTTTGGTCCGTATTGGTAACAACCAGGATGTTTTCCGGCGCCACCAGTCCGTTAATCCGTTCCACGGTGGCCTGAATCATGGTCTTTTCCCCCACAATATTTAAGACCTGCTTGGGGGATTTACTTCGGCTCCGCGGCCAAAAACGGGTACCAACTCCGCCTGCCATTAATACCGCATACATATTCATACACAACCCTCCTGCATTAATCCTGTGTTTCTGAACGGCCAATCCCTGTTGCTGCTCTGAATAAGTGGTGGCAATATAAAAGGAAGCCGGTTCATTCTCAAGAAAATTCCCGAACGTTTTTACGATGTCAACGCGGCTGCAATATGCGCACTTCCCACGGCGCCATGCGTATTGATTTGCGGGGATTCACCGCCTTGTCGGCAAGTAAATCCCACCACTGCCCGGAGTCGTCCGTGTGCCAATCGGAACGCAAGGCCACAGAAACCCGTTTCGCGGTACTATTTGCAATCACCAATACAGGCAGGGCACCGGGGAACGTTCGAGTAAATACCAACACCCCGGGTTCTTTTTCGGGAAGAAAGTGGACACTTCCCCTGCGCAAACTTTTTTCCGTCTTTTTTAAATGAATCAGTTTCTGGTACCAGCGGAATATTGTGGTATCGAACCGAACCGAATCCACCGGCCGGGGCTTGCCAAAGGGGTGATGGGACTCCGGTTGATACTGCATATCCGGCCACACCATGGGTTTACGGCAATCCGGGTCATCCCCGCCCCACATACCTGCTTCATCCCCGTAATACACCATAGGCGCACCCGGCAAGGTAAATTGCAGCGCTACAATTAATTTGAATTTTTGCCACCCTTCTGTTCCCGGGCGGCGGACGTCGTAATCGGGATTCTGGGCAGGATTGGCACGGTGGTCATACCATCGGTCCGGATTTTGAATTTGGGAAGCCAGCCGGTCGGTATCGTGGCTATCCATTAAATTTTGCAGCCAGTGAATCTGGCCTTCCGGAAGGCCCTGTTCCAGCCCCCGCATGCTATCCTGAAAGGCGGCAACGGACAACCGGTTCCGGGTGTCAATGATGAAGCGTTTTACCGCCACTGCAAAGCGGTAATTCATCACGCCGTCAAACACATCGCCCTGCAGCCAGGGCGCCGGGTGTATTAATTTATTATTTGCCCAATCCTCCCAGAACAATTCCCCCACAATATACGCCTCCGGATTGATGACCTTCACCCGCTTGCGGAATTCCCGCCAGAATTGAATGGAGACCTTTTCCGCTACATCCAGCCGCCAGCCGTCGATTCCATCGGAGGGGTCGCCGTCTCCATTGGGATCCATCCACCGCCGCACAACTGCCCACACGTGTTCACGAAAACCTTCCACCGGTCCTTCCGCGGTTTCCCGAATTTCGGGGAGTTCCTTTACCCCGTACCATCCAGCATAGTCAAATTCGTTTTCCGGGGTGGTGGGGTCATCCCAGCGGTAAATGGTAAACCAATCCGCGTATCTGGATTGTTGCTGATTTTTCTGGACATCCCGGAACGCCCAGAAGGTATTGCCCACGTGATTAAACACCCCGTCAATAATAATCTTCATCCCCCGCCGGTGCACTTCCTGAATGA
>WGBF01000178.1 GCA_015494485.1 bacterium
CAATCCAGGATGCCAGAAAGGTTCCAATGAGCAATAAAATCAAATTGGCAGCCGGGGTTCCCACCGGAGCCCCTTCAATTAAAATACCTCCGGCCACGGTAAAAAGGGACCACAGCAAAATAATAAAGGGGATATAATCCTTTAAATAAATGTGAACGATTTCGTGAAATGCTTCTCCTTGATATGCAAAGAGAAAGGGAATCGCAAACAGCAACGCCCAGAATGCGGACACTTTTCCATAATGATGGTGCCAGAATTCCGGTGCTACCAATGGGAAAATGGCAATAGAGAGCAAAATGCCTACAAACGGAATCACGCTCCAGAGTGGTAATACCGAACCCAGAGGATTTTCACTTTCTTCTCCACCATTGTGACCCATTGTGGCTTCCTGTTGGGTGGGGGTGGAAGAAGTGGCCGCATACAGGGATGTGGCGGTGGGCAACAGCACCAGCACCAACAATACGGCAATCACAATCAGCTTCACGGTTCCACTGGCAAAACGACTCATATTTCGTCCTTTCCTTTTTGTCTGTTCAATTTGACACATCTCACAAAATCTTAAAATCGGTTAAAATGTTAAGAAAATTAAAAATTGTTTCCAAAATGTTATTTTTAAAACAGTTGGGGTGGAAACGTATTTATTTTCTTGAATGCATGGTCTTTTCCTGCCTATTTTGGTGGGCAATAAAAACGCTTTTGGAGGAGACCCGATGAAACGCCTATTACAAGTTGCTTTTATTTTATTTATCGCCCTCATAGCTGCGTTAGCGCAGGAACGTCGTGCTATTCAATTTGAGGACATGTGGGCCATGGGCCGGGTGCGGGATGCCCAGGTATCCCCGGACGGAAAATGGGTGGCGTACACGGTCACAGTGTACAATGTGGAACAGAACAAGGGGAATGCCGACCTGCATCTGGTATCCATGGATGGCAAAATCCACAAGCAGTTAACCTTTAATCCAGCAATGGATTACCACCCGCGGTGGATTTCGGCCACCCGCCTGGCATTCCTTTCCACCCGCGACGGTTCGCCGCAGATTTACCTGCTGGATTTACACGGGGGTGAAGCAGAAAAACTGACTGATATTCCCACCGGTATTGGCAGTTTTGAATGGGCGCCGGATGGCCGGCATATCCTGATTTCCACTTCCATTTATCCGGAAGCCAAAACGCCGCAAGAATCCAAAGCGCTGGAAGCGGAAAAGAAGAAAGACAAGGCCACCGGTCGGATTATTGACGGACTGCTTTACCGCCACTGGAATCACTGGCGGGAAGGAAAATACAGTCACGTATTCTTGCTGGATGCCCAGGGCAATGTGATTCGGGATTTAACCCCCGGTAAATATGACACACCCCCGGTTTCGCTGGGGAGTTCCCACGATTTCGTGTGGTCTGCCGACGGGCAATCCATTGCCTTTGTCCGCAATACGGATCCCGTGGTGGCCATCAGTACCAATAATGATGTGTGGGTGACCAATTTGAAAAATCCCAAGCTGGTGCAAAAAATTTCCGTGAGTAAAGGGAATGACAATGGCCCGCGGTTTTCCCCCAACGGACGGTATATTGCGTTCCTTTCCATGAAACGCGCGGGCTTTGAATCCGACCAGCAGGATCTGGTGATTTACGACCGAAAAACCGGCAAATTGAGAAATCTCACCGAAACCCTGGACCGGTACGTGAGCGATTTTGTGTGGTCCCCCAACAGCCGCTACCTGTATTTTTACACCCCCTGGCATGGCCGGCATCAGATTTATCGCGTGGATGTGCGCAACGGCAAAATTCGCCGTTTGCTGGACGGGCATTACATCAACAGCATTGCCATTACACCGGATGGCAAATCCCTGGTCCTGGCGCGGCAGGCGGTTAATTATCCCACAGAATTGTACCGCTTCGACCTGCGCAAGCGCCGGCTGTATCAGCTGACGTTCACCAACAAAGATTTGCTGGCAGAACTGGAAATGAATCCCCTGGAGGATTACTGGTTTATTGGAGCCAATGGGGATTCCGTCCATCTGCTCATGGTTAAACCGCCGTTTTTTGATCCCAAAAAGAAATACCCACTGCTGTCGTTGATTCACGGCGGGCCTCAGGGTGCCTGGGGGGACGATTTTCATTACCGCTGGAACGCGGAAATGTTTGCCTCGCCGGGGTATGTGGTGATTATGATTAACTTCCACGGCAGTCGCGGTTATGGTCAGGCCTTTTGCGATGCGGTTAGTCATCGATGGGGCAGTTGGCCGTATGAAGACATCATGAAGGGGACCAAATGGGCCATTGAACATTTTGATTTTATTGACGGCAATCGTGTGGGGGCCGCCGGAGCTTCCTATGGTGGGTTTATGATTAACTGGATTGAAGGCCATAACGATGAGAAGCTGTTTAAAGTGCTGGTGAATCACGAT
>WGBF01000179.1 GCA_015494485.1 bacterium
AAGGACGAACGATTCTCAGCTTGCTGAGAAAGCGCGTGGATGCGCTTTCCGCCCTTAAAGAAAGTTTGCTGCACCAGCAACATGCCCTTCTGGAAAATCAACCCCATCGCCTGGAAGCCATCAATGTTGAACAGGTGGCGATTATGGAAGGCATCCAGGCTCTGGAGGTGGAATGGGCAACGCTGAAAAAACAACTCCAGAACTCCTCTGCCCCCGCAGTGGATCCGGACTACCCGTACATCCAGTATTTAAGCGACGACGAATTGCTGGAATTTGAACAATTGAAAACACAGGTTCGGGCCCTGGGGGAAGAAATTCAACGGCTTAAGGAAAATAACCAGGCGCTTATTGAAAATTCCCTGGGATTTGTGCGCGCCGTGCTCCGTTCGGTAGAGAGCGGGGTGGATTCCCAGGCCGTGTACCGCCCTGGCAGGCAACGCCCCCGCCAACGAAATATTGTTCTGGACAAAACACTGTGAGGTAAGCCATGCCAGGGATTTTCCAGAGTTTGGACATTGCCCGGCGCGCCATCTGGGCAAATCGGCTGGGACTGGATGTTACCAGCAACAACATCGCTAACGTCAACACGCCGGGCTATTCCCGCCAGCGGGTAGAACTCCAAAATGCACAGCCCCTTCAACTGGTCAAAGGTCAGCTGGGTCTCGGGGTAAAGGTGGATCAAATCCGGCGCGTCCGGGACCAGTTGCTGGATTTTCAGTACCGCAGGGCCAGCTACAATCTGGGAAAAGCCCAGATCCAGGAAAATACCCTGTTGCAGGTGGAAACCATTATTCAGGAACCATCCGAAAACAGCATTGGCAATCTGCTGAGTGAATTTTTCTCCGAATTCAGCAATCTGGCATCCGAACCGGAAAATACCGCCATCCGCAACACCATTGTGCAAAAAGCAACCGCGCTGGTGGAATCCTTCCGTACAAAATACGAACGCATGGATGCACTGCAGGAATCGCTGATTAAAGAAGCGCAATCTGCGGCCAATCAAGTTAACGAAATGGTGCGGCAAATTGCGGACTTGAATCGAAAAATCATGGCCGTGGATGGCAGTGGTGGCAGCGCCAACGATTTAAAAGACCAGCGCGATATGTTACTGGACAAGTTGTCCGAATACGTGGATGTCCGCTACGTGACCGACGACAAAGGCAATTTGACGGTTACTGCGGAAGGTATCATGCTGGCCAGTGGTCCCAGTGCCAACACCCTTGAAGTAAAAACCACCACCGTTAACGGAAAACGGCAGTTAACCATCCTGGTTGGCGGGAAGGAAGTTCCGCTTAAAGGCGGAAAATTGGGTGGCATGCGGGAATTAATCAACACCACCATTCCGGAAATCACAGATAATCTGAACACCATGGCCAAAACTGTTATTGAGGAGGTCAACCGGCTCCATCGGGCCGGCAAAGGGTTGCCCATTGGCACACCCCCCACTTCCCAGACCGGCTTGGATTTCTTTGTTGGAACGGATGCCCGTAGCATTGACATCAATTCTGATATTACCGACAACGTGGCCAACATTGCCGCTTCGGTGGACGGGAGCCCTGGTAACGGAGAAGTGGCGTTGGCCATCAGCAACCTGCGCAACAAAGCCATTTTCAATGCCCGCACCGATACATTAAGCGATTTTTACAGCAACATGGTGACCCGGATTGGGACACAAATTCAAACCGCCAGCAATACCCGCAGTGCCCAGGAGCTGTTGCGGAATCAAATTCAGAACCAACGGGATTCGGTTTCCGGCGTCTCTCTGGATGAAGAAATGACCAAGCTTATTCAATACCAGCGCTCTCTGGAGGCAGCGGCCCGAGTGGTCCGCGTGGTAGATGATGTGCTGGAAACCGTCATCGGGTTAAAGTGAGGTAAGTACCCATGAGAATCACACAAAATTACAGCATCAACAGCCTGTTGCGGCAGGTCAATTTAACGCGGGAACGTATTAACGTATATCAGCGCAATCTGGCAACCGGCAAGCGCATTAACCGCATTTCCGATGACCCGGAAAATATTGAAACGGTAATCCGTTACAAACGGATGATTAAATTCAACGAACGGTTTCAAAACACCATTGGATCCGCACTGGATTTTATGTACTTCACGTCCGAAACGCTGGACCAAAGCGCCAATGTTATTGCACGGGTAAAAGAACTGACCATTCAGGGTGCGGATAGCCTAAATGCCGATGAATTTAAAGCTTTTGAGCAGCAAATCGACCAATTACTTCGCAAGCTGGTAAATCTGGGCAATACGAAATTTAAGGATCGGTACATTTTTGGCGGTGCCAACACGGACAAACCACCCTTTACCCTGGCACCGGACGGCAGCTCTGTAACGGCCAATCCCGATGGGATTGACGGCGCGCTCAAAGCAGAAATTGGCGACGGGAAAGTGGAACAATACAATATCAGTGGTGAACAGGTCTTCAACAGTGATGTTGACATTTTCGGCACATTAATTGCGCTGCGAGATGCCTTCGCCAATCAGGACACGGCAACTATTAGCAATCTTATTCCGGACTTGGAAACGGCATTAGACCAAATTACGGAAGCCAATGCGACATTAGGCGCTAAAATTAAGCGCTTTGAATTAATTGATGAACAATACCGAAACGAAAACCTCCGGTTACAGGAATTTTTATCCAAAACCGAAGACACCGATATGGCGAAAACCATTACCGACCTTCAAATGGAACAAACGGCACTGGAAACGGCGCTTCGGGCACTGGCAAAGACTGTAAACATCTCTCTGGTGGATTTTATGTGATAAATGTAGGGGTTTTCGTACAGTGACGAGGAATTAAACACTTTGTTTACCGAAATCCCAAAGCGTCAAGGGCGCTTACATATTGTAAAATAATAAGTTATAAAAATTGTCAGAAAATGGCACTCAAATTGCAAATTATAAGGGGCAACTGACATGAGGAGTGAAATGAAAGTAGAGACACAGCAGTTTGGAGAGCTGGAGTTCACTGAGGAGCTCATTGTTCGGTTTCCAAAAGGCTTAATTGGTTTTGAAGATGCACGCAATTTCATTATCATCAACCACGAAGATTATGAACCTTTCCGGTGGTTAATCTCCGTGGATCAAAAAGAATTGGGATTCCCGCTACTGAATCCCTTTCTGGTAGAACCCAATTACGGGAAAGATTTACCCAACGCACTGGTGGAACGATTGTTTTCCGCCGAGGAAGCGATGGACATTTTTTGCGTGGTCACTATCAAAGGCGAAGGGGGCAAAGTAACCATTAATTTAAAAAGCCCCATCATTGTGGATTATCAAACCAAAACGGGCGAACAAATCATTTTGCCGTCGGATGATATTCCGATAGCAATGCCCATATCCTGAAGGTTACAAATGGAACGGAAACCATTAACAAAAAAACCAAGGACGGTTTGCCATGTTAGTACTAACAAGGAAGTTAGGTCAGAATATCGTCATTGGCGACGGGATTGTCGTCAAAGTGCTCAAAATATCCAACAACAAGGTGCGCATTGGCATTGCAGCGCCTGAAGAAGTACCCGTTTTCCGTCAGGAAGTCATTGACAAAATCAAAGCCTTTAATTACATGGCATCAGGTACCAATCATCTGGAATTAAAATCGGCAGCCAGTTTTTTAAAACACTTAATCCGTTATTAGGAAGAGGATTTGTTATGGTTCAAACCAAAGTTTCCAAAAATCAGCTCCAGACGATTGAAGTAACCATCGGGTTACTCAAAGAATTAAGTAGCGAGGAGCGCGTAATACTGGCTCTTCATTTTTATGAAGAATTGAATGTTGAAGAAATTGCCGAAGTGCTGGACCAGCCAGTGGGGAAAATTGAAGAAACGCTGAACGCCATTCAGAAACGGGTACTACAACTGCTATCCGTTGATAATCTCCCCGACGCACGCCAAAACCCAATTGCTGCACAGGCTTTCTGACATGGGAAAACGGGGTAAAAAAAAGAAACGCCAATCCCGACCCGCTGCGGGGACAACGCCTGCCCCGCATCGCGCGGTATCCGACGATACCGCCCCGCTTTCCTTATGCATGATCGTTAAAAACGAAGCACGGTTTCTGCCGGATTGTCTGGCAAGCGTGCGGGGCCTGGTTCGGGAAATCATTATCATGGATACCGGCTCAACAGACAATACCATCGAAATAGCCCGTCAGTTTGGTGCCAGGGTGTATTCCATCCCCTGGGAAAACGATTTCGCCAAAGCGCGGAATGCGGCACTTCGGAAAGCCACACAACCCTGGATTTTGTACCTGGATGCCGACGAACGCCTTTACCCGGAATACCATTCTGCCGTTAAACAAGCCCTGGCATCGGACGATGCAGATGCCTATTACGTGAAAATTCTAAGCCATTTGAATGGCAAACTGGGTAATGTGCCCCACACTCAGAATTACCCCCGCATATTTAAAAATTTACCGGGAGTGCAATTTGAAGGGAAAATCCACGAACAGATTACCCCTTCCCTATCCCGCCTGGGTGCGCGGTTTAAAAACCTGGATATTACCATTGAACATCTTGGGTACAATTTGCCCCCGGAAGACATTGAGGCCAAAATAAAACGCAATTTAAAATTCCTTGAAGAACAGGTCGCTGCAGAACCCGACAACTGGTATGCCCTGTTTCAGTTGGGACAAACCTATATCGTCGATGACCAAATCGACAAGGGATTAACCATACTCCACCGTTTACTTCAATTTGACAACATAACCGTGACAATAGCGGCATCAGCACTGGCGTTAATCGGAAACCAGCTTTTTTTGAGAAAGGAGTATCTTTCCGCCCGGGAGTATATTCACAAGTCCATTGAAATTGCCCCCAATCAACGCCTGGGCTATTTCCTGCTATCGGAAATAGAAGCTGCACTGGAAAACTGGGATGCGGCTATCCGTGCGCTGGAAAAATATCTGGAAAATGAAGAGCTGGCATTTAGTGACCTGGGGGTTGACAAAGTGCTGGATCACAAACTGGTGGTGTTTCGCCTGGCACGGAACTGGATTCAGTTGGGCCGGTATGAGAACGCTGCAGAAGTTTTCCAGATGCATTTTTTCCAGCGCAGGTATTTTGATGCCGAAATTTTAGAAAAGTATTTGCAGATTTTAGCCCACATTCCGGAAACAGGGATAGTGGAACAATACATTCAGACCTTATTCGGTCAAATTCCCAACGATGTAAATAGCGAGCTTTATTACCGATTGATCGCGACGTTTTGTCAGGAGAAAGAGCTTTTGTCCCTTGAAACGCAGGTATTGTCTTTAGCGGTTAAGCATTTCCCACAAAGTGCTCTGTTTTGGTACGCACTGGGAAATGCCCGTGCCAAAAGCAATGAATTCACGGAAGCAATTCAAGCGTATGAAAAAGCAATAACCTTATCTCCCACATTATACGAAGCATATTACAACGCTGCTGTCTTAGCGATGAAAAACGGCAACTTCCCTGCGGCCATGAACTGGTTTGAACGGATTGCTCAGCAATTCCCTCAGTACCGAGAAGAAGCCAATCGGCGGATTGCAGCGTTGTTAATCAAAAGCGGCCAACTGGAAGCCGCTTTGCAACGATTAGGCGTTCCCGCGGCAAAAACACAGGAGGTGTTAAAGATGCACGGGAATGTGCCGAACATGTAGTAACACTAAGGCGCCTTAGACGTGCAGTAAAGTTGCAGCCGCTTTGCTGTACGGAAAAATAAACGGCTGTAAGAGAAGGGATTCTCACCAAAAAACAAGGAGGTTGTCATGGCTTTTTATTCTGGATCCCGTATTAACACCAACGTTGGGGCTTTAAACGCCTTTAATGCCCTCAGCAACATTAATTCCCGCATTGGTACTGTTCAGATGCGTCTCGCCAGCGGTAAACGAATCAATTCCGCTGCCGACGATCCCGCAGGCTACACCCTCGGCAAAAAACTGGAAGCGCGTTCCCGCAGTTTGTCCCAGGCGTTAAACAACGTCGGGGAACTGAAGAACGTGTTGTCCG
>WGBF01000180.1 GCA_015494485.1 bacterium
GTTACATCAATTAGAAAAAATTAAAAACTGTCCGGCAGCCACCAGGGGATGATGACTGCCGAATAGATTAGTTTTTGAAATTATGCTGCAGCACGTCTTTAACTTCGGCAAATACTTCCTGTACTGTCCGATTGGCATGAATGACGTGCAATTTGCCCATCTTGTGGTAATATTCAATTAACGGTTCTGTTTTTTCATGATATTCGTTCAGGCGTTTGCGCACTACGTCTTCGGTATCGTCACTGCGCTGGATAATCTCCCCGCCGCATTCGTCGCATTTGCCATCGGGTGGCGGAGGATTCAGCAGCAGATTAAACACCTTGCCGCACTTGCTGCACACCCGGCGATTGGTAATACGTTTAATGATTTCCTCATCCGGAATTTCAAATTCCAGCACTTTGAGTTTGTCCGGCCCCAGTTTTTTCAATAATTCGTTTAACGCTTCGGCCTGGCCGATGGTGCGGGGAAAACCGTCCAGAATGAAGCCGTTCCGGCAATCCGGTTCCTGAATGCGCTTTTCAATGATTTTGATGATGAGATCATCTGAGACCAACTTACCCGCCTCCATGATACTCTTTACTTTTTTGCCCAGCTCTGTACCTTTGCGTACCTCGGCGCGTAAAATATCTCCGGTGGAAATCTGGGGAATGCCAAATTCCTGTGTAATCAATTGTGCCTGCGTGCCTTTACCGGCGCCCGGGGGTCCCAACAAAATTAAGTACATGTTGTGTACTCCTGGTTTTGTGAACAGTCGCTACGTGAAAAAAATAACAATTTAACGTACATGTTATCGGCATTCTGTGAATCGGCTCAATTATTTTAACGGAATAATTTTGTCCACGGATTTTTTTCGGGAACGCGGTGTGCGTTCGTTTTTCATGACCTTCACGTACAATTGCCCGCAGGCAGCACTGATGTCATTCCCCCGGTTTTTCCGAACTGTCACCGTAAATGGTGCCCGCATCAGAGGTTCCAGAAACCGGTTCAATCGCGCATCGTCCGGTGCTTCAAACCCCAGGTCGCAATCGTTATAAGGAATCAAATTTAATTTGGCCCGCAGGGGGGACAATAGGCGAATCAACTCCCGGGCATCTTCCGGCCGGTCGTTGACGCCTTTCAGTAATACATATTCAAACGTAATGCGTTTATGCCGCCACTGGCTCACGTATTCCCGGGCGCTATCCAGTAAATCCCGCAAATCAAACGTTTCGGCTATGGGCATGATTTGCTGACGAATGTGTTGAAAGGGGGAGTGCAGGGAAATAGCCAGCCCGTAGGGTTCTTTGTCCCGCGCAAAGCGACGGATGGCCGGCACAATCCCACTGGTGGAAATGGTAATGCGCCGGTTGGCAATGGCCAGGCCTTCCGGGTCTCCCAGAATACGCGCTGCTTGAATCACCCGATTGTAATTCAGAAACGGTTCCCCCATGCCCATAAACACCACATTGGTGATGGTGTGGTCACTCAGCCGCTGTGCCGCCAGCACCTGTTCCACAATTTCGCCGGTGGTGAGGTGCCGCAGAAACCCCATTTTCCCGGTGGCGCAAAAGGCACAGGCCAGGGCACACCCTACCTGAGAGGAGATGCACAAGGTGGTGCGGCGCTCTTCGGGAATGAGCACACTCTCCATACGATGGCCATCTCGGAGTTCCCACAGGTATTTTTCGGTACCATCTGCAGACACTTCCCGTGCAATAAGGGTCAATGCTCCCAGGCGAAAGTGGGCCGCCAGCTGTTCCCGCAGCGTTTTGGGGAGGTTGGACATTTCGTCAAAGCTTACTGCCCCTTTATTGTAGAGCCATTTGTAAACCTGGTCTCCCCGAAAAGCAGGTTCGCCCCACTCCTGGAACAACCGGCGTAGTTCTTCCCGGGAGTACCCAATCAGGTTTTCTTTATTGTCAATTACCGTTCGCTCCATTCGTCTTTTCCTGTTCCTCCGGTGCACGCTAAAATTTGTAAATTTTCATTTAAAAAACAGTATTTTTTTATTTTTTTGTTCCCTCCGGAACTCTATTTTTTTATTTCATATAAAACAATGAATAACTATAACATAGGAGGGAATATATGGCACAATTATCGCATGAGCAGAAGATGGAAATGCTGTTTACCGCATTGGTGGAACAATGGCAGGCTCAGGCCTGGATTGCGTTGGGGAAAGTTCCCAATCCCGCAACCAATAAAATTGAACGCAACCTTGAACTGGCCAAAATGGCCATTGATATGCTGGATATGATTAAAGAAAAAACCAGCGGTAATTTAACGGATGCCGAAAACCGTATGATTACCAAAATCATTGCCGATTTGAAACTGAATTACGTGGACGAATACGAACGGGAAAAGCGCGAAAAGCAGCAGGCGCAGCAAAAGGAAGGTGGTGAAGAATCGGAACAGAAGGCAGAAGAAAAAGAGAGCACGAAAACAAAAGACGAAACCGTAGGTGAGGCTACTCACGAGTCCGGTGAAGAGAAGAAGGAATCCCAAAAAGAAAAGTAAGTAATCTTTTTCCGGGAAAATGACCACATTTTAATGTGGAATTTTCAGTATCCCAAAGCCGCAGGAACAAAAGCGTTTCTGCGGCTTTTGTGTTCCGTATTTCGTAAAAAGAAATGGTCGCCTTTTTAAAGCTTTTCTTCTAAATTTGAGCGCGGTTTTGTATTTTTGACAAAAAAGGTGGATATAACGTATGGGCTGGTTGTTGCTTTTAATTGGCATCAGTTATTTAATGGGATCGTTTCCCACCAGTATTGTCACGGGAAAATTATTGAAAGGCATTGACATCCGGGAGCATGGCAGCGGCAATGCCGGTGCAACCAATGTGTTTCGGGTGCTGGGCTGGAAAGCCGGTCTGTTTGTGCTGCTGGTGGATATGTTGAAAGGGTTTATTCCCGCCTTCTGGCTGTACACCATTGCTGTGGGACGGGTAAACCTTCCGCCCATTGATTTGCAAATTATTGCCGGTTTAAGCGCCGTGTTCGGCCACATCTGGACTATTTTTGCCGGATTTAAAGGAGGAAAGGGGGTTGGTACCGGTGCCGGGGTTGTCATTGCGCTGGCGCCATTTGCGGTGCTTGTTGCCCTGATTGTGTTTATCCTGACAGTGGCGGCAACGCGGTATGTCTCCCTGGGGTCTATTCTGGCCTCCATTACGGTACCGCTGGTGGTAATTTTACAAAAAACGGTGGGCCATCAACCGGTGCCGGTGGAACTTATCGTGTTTACGTTATTCATCCCGGCGCTTATTCTTTACACCCATCGCAGCAATATCCAGCGGTTGTTGAGTGGCACGGAAAATAAAATTCAATTTTCCAGATAGCCGGAGTGTTCTGTTTTAATGATTTGTCAAAATAACAGCTTTTATAGTTTTCTGACTTTTAATGGAAGCATTTAAAAGATAGGTTGAGTTACATTTTTAAGTGTCTTTAAAATTTTTTATTTCTATTTTTTGAGCGGAAAAAATGCGTATGAGTTCAAAAAGACGTTCAATGAAGGTCGATACGACACTCATAAAAAAAATAAGGGATTATTTTGTCGATAAGCCGGTATTGAAGGCATACATTTTTGGTTCTCATTCCAGGGATGAAGCCGATGAGCATAGTGATATTGATATATTGGTTGAATTAGATTATTCTCGCCCTATTGGTTTAGAGTTCATTAAAATGCAGTTGGATTTACAGGAAATATTAAATCAAAAAGTTGATCTGCTAACGGAAAAAGCAGTTTCTAAATACATCAAACCTTATGTTGATAAAGATAAAATTTTAATCTATGAGAAATAATTTTGAGGATGAAGCCAAAATAAGCATAAGATATTATGCCGACCTGAAATCGGATGTCTTTGTATCATTCAAGAATGGAATATCCCCTTTCTGCCCGATTTCAATTGTTACTGTGAAATTGATACATTCTATTGAAAATAAAACATAACA
>WGBF01000181.1 GCA_015494485.1 bacterium
AAATACATGTAATTTTCACGGCTGTAGGCTGCAGAATCCGGTGCCGTAATGTAATTCCGTCCCCATAATTCCAGATTTACATCAAATAGTTCAGTGGGATACGAAAATCCCAACCCAAAATCTACAGCGGTTGCATTGGTACTTGCTTTGTATTCCCGAATCACATTTCCCTGCGCATTCTTCACCTGGTACAATACTTTGCCGGCATCGTTATGGTTGTACCAACCCAGATTCACATGGAAACTCAAATCGCGATCCTGTAAAAAGGGATCCTTGTAGAACGAAAACAATCCCATAAAACCAAATTCCAGGGAACCGGCCGTATAGGGTTCAAACGGATAATTGTGAACTTCCCCTGTCGGGAACCGGAAAGACATTAACCCACCGGCCTGGAAACGGTCGTTAGCAAAACCAAAAGAACCGACTTTGACATCCAGGAATAAATCATCGGGGAAATTGTACTCGTTGCTGTAGTGTGTATCCTGATACAACCGGACATTCAATGAGGCATCAACATGATTAAAAATACCATAGGTAAACAAGGCATTTCCCTGAACCAACCAGTAATTTGCAGCGGTAAAATCCGGGGGCCGATTTTGCCCCAAATAATCCCCAACCTTAGTAAAAAATCGCATATCCGATCGGAATTCCAATCGTCCCTGCTTCAAAGTGGAGGCTGTCTGAACGTGGAAGAGGCTTTTACTTCCGAACGTCGCCCCAAAAACCGTCAATGGCACGAATGCCACAATCAGAACCAAAGTAAAAAATTTAGACATATGCGCCCTCCGCGAAGTTAAAATTTTATTTAATTTATGAACAATTATATGCATAATCAAGTTCGTTTTTATCAACAACTTACGAAGTTTAGCGTATTCTTGAGGCTAAAAATGCCACATTTGCGATGATAGCCAGGTCTCGCATAACAGCCACAATTCGGGCAAAAATATCGGAAACACTGCCCGAAACGATCACAATATCCCCCGGTTGTAATGGTACCAATAGGTCTTGATTCCCTGTTTTAATAAACTCTTCAATATTCACAGTAATAACTTCCTGGTTTTTACGAATAATCCGTACATCATTCAAACGCGCTGTTTTTAAGGGTCCGCCGGCAGAAGACAGCAAATCGATAATCCCAAAATTGCTGGGTATGCTGTATATACCTGGTTTTTTAACATGTCCCCACAAATTGACGGTGATTAGAAGAACATCTTCATTACCTAAAATATATTGTGCTGGCCTATCACCCAGTTGTACCGGATATTGTGATTGATAGTCCTGCGAATAACTTATTATCGGAATCATGATAAAGAAAATTATAAAAAAATATTTTTTCATAAAACTACCCACAATTTATTGAATCCGAAACGTTTCCCAATTGCTTTCTGAGCCTTCATTATCTCCCGTACCAATCACATCAATTCGCCAACGGTACCTCCCTGTGGGTAGTGGTAATTGCAATCCATAGGTTGCCAGTCTCTGTGCACTCCATTCCTGATTTGGTGAATAGTCGGCGATTAATGTGATTAGTTTAGTAAAAATATTAACATAAGTACCCTGCCCAACTTCTAATTCCAGCCGGAATACAAAATTGGGGGGCACAAAGTTTTCATCAAAATTCCATTGAAATACGCCCTGAAATACATCATTGTTAATCGGCGATACCAAATCCGGCCACGGTACGATTAAATAACCCACTTTATCTGACGGTGGTCCTTCCTGACCAATCTCGTCTCTGGCCTGCACATAATAATAATAAAAGCGATTAATCACAATTGCCGTATCAATAAATGTTGTATCCAGACGCTCAAACTCTTTTTTGACTTCGGCTATTTTCTGGAATGTACCGGTGGAATCTTTTTCTTTCCGAAATATTTCGTAAGCAACAATGTCATCATCCGGTAACGGATGCCATTCCAAGAATATACCGTTTTTTATAATTTGATTATTTTCTCCCACTACGGCAATGGCGTCAATTCCTTTTTCCAGGGTGGAATCTTCTGCCGTTTTGCTTACCAATTGGACTTTCCCCGGCGGTAAATCCTGGTTTTCTACGCCGGTATTGCAGGCCAACACCAGTAGTACTATGCTAAGCCCAATTACTCCTGTAAAACCAAAATATTTCATGTTGGCCTCTTATAATTGAATCGCTGTACTGATTCGATGGCTTCCGCCAAGCTCATGCCCGCGGTAGGCATAATCAATACGAAATACGGACAATTTTAATCCCACACCCGCGGTAAATTGCGAATTATCCACTCCAAACCGCACGGCTAATCGGTTATAATATAAATACTCCACGCCAAAATGGTGCGTGTTCTTGAATTTATTTTTTAACGCATAAGAAATTGTTAATTGGCTGTTCAACACGGTTAACGGCTGAAAGTACGATGCCCCCACATATACCGTTCGTCGAATTCGATCGGCGTGACGGGAATCGGTATTCCAGGTAATTTTGGTATTAAATACATCCATAGCAGAAAAGGCGATGGCCATTTTTCCCAGTTTGCTGTTGTCCATCAGGTCATCCAGTCCAAAGCGCAGCATTCCACCGACATCAATCCCAAATCCGGAAGCGGTATGCTGAAACAGCGACTGACGAATCAGTTTAAAATTGACCCCCATCGGAATCGAAATGGGCAAAATGAAATACTGCCAGCCAAAATCAAGATTAATGGCATTGAGTTTTGCCAGAGAAATAATCAATGCATCATTTTTAAAATCTGAAAATCCCAGCGGCAGATCCGTTAACCCAATACCCAGCTGTTGAAGTTCCTGCCAGGTTTCCACCCCCAGTTCCTGTGCATTGGTGCTCTCCGCAATTCGTTCACCGTACGTAAGGCGTAAATTTTCGGAATCGTAATTGGCAATACGTGGTACGGTTAACCGGATCCAATTTACTGAAATTGCCCCGGCGCCATATAAGGGACGTGTAAAACCAATCTGAAAATGATTTTCCAGGGAGTTGAACAATGACGCGTACATGCCAAAAACTTCTGAACGCAATAGCGTTGAAATACCGGCAGGATTCCAGTAAAATGCGGAGCCATCATTGGCAACGGCAACAAAAGCACCCCCCATGGCCATTGCGCGGGCACCAATTCCCAGTTCCAGAAACGAAGCTGCGCTGTATCCCTGGGTATTTCCCTTTGCAACCAAAGCAATGCAAAATATGACGATCAGACTAATCTTTTTCATTCTTTAGCCCTATTTAAGTTTGGCCACTTTGATGATTTTTTCTTTCACCTGATCCTGGTATTTTCCCCGAATGAGGGCAAAATACACCCCATTGGCCACTTCATTGCCGTCCTCATCGCGCCCATCCCAGATTAGTTCATTGTAACCGGGGGATCGGGCACCATTGGGTTGATTAATGGTATTCACATCCTCGGTAATGCGCCGGATTAAACGCCCACTCAGGGTGTAAATTCGAATCTCAAATTCATCCAGAACATCGGGGGTAATGAAATAGGAGAAAATCGTTTTGTCGGTAAAGGGATTGGGATAATTCCCAAATACGTGAATATCAAACTCATCACTTACTAACAGTTCAAACTCTTCTTCACTCACGTTTCCATTCACATCTTTTACACGAACGGTAAAGCGATGTTGTCCCGTCTGCAGCTCCGGATAGAGGGTAATCCCCACAACATTATTTTGTTTTAACGTGTCCGGAACAAAAATTTTATCCTTGGGAACCGGCACGTCATCAATTAACAGGGTCAGCTGATCACTCAACGTCAGAATGCCACTTTCATCTTCTATCACCAGGAACATGTTGGGGGTTGAGGAGACCTGTCCCCGCCGTTTAATGGGACGGCCATCTACCGTAAGCTCAATTTGTGGTGGGGAATCATCTGTAGTAACAAACGGTGCAAATCGCCCATCGAAGTCCACATCCACCAGTAAACGGTGGGTTAACGTATCCACCGCGGCATTGGCAGCCACCCAGGGTGTTTCCGGTGTATTCTGGTAATAGATATCCGGAATTAATCTCCGGGTTTGCGTGGCGTTATATCCAACTTCAATATGGAATTTTTTCAACAATTGAGCCTGCGGATTTAACAATTTTATTGCCAGCGCTTTAAAATCGCCCGTTGGCGCCCCTTCAAAGGGTACAGGAATCAACCCCGGCTGCTCGGTAGGAGCGTCAAATGGCGTTGCCTGGATTTCAACCGCTGTATTTTCACTGACTGAATTTGGGGGAAAATACACGCGGATATTACCACCATTTAATTGAAGGGTATCGGTTTGTTGATAATCCAGCGTTGAACCCAATGTTGCATCCACAAAAAACACAGAACGATCGATGCGTGCACTATCCACATTATTCTTCCGGTTAAAATCCGAAAGCAACTGAGCAGCATCCAATTCCACCCACACCGAATACCGTTCCTGGGTTAGTGGAAAGGGAAATGGCAATACCACTGTTTCCCGTGCACCGGGGAGGATGTCCACCTGCCCCTGCAGATCGGGAATTTTACGATTAAAGTTTTGCCGGCTTAAGTAAAAATTGACTTTGAGTTGCTTGGCGGTACTCTCCCCATTGTTGCCAACATCAACGGCTAATCCAACGTCCTTATTCCCCGTAAAGCGAATGGATCCACTATACACAAACGGGTCGGGACGGTTATCCAGCACGGTGTAGGTTAAATTCTTAAAAACACTGGTGTTTCCCGCTTTATTTTCAATATACAGATCGTAAGTTACTGTTTTAATGGACAGTGCCGGCGG
>WGBF01000182.1 GCA_015494485.1 bacterium
ATGCCATCAATGCCGACAACGATACGGTGACCACTTCCCCGGTTGTCCATAATGGGCGGTTTATGCTGGCCTTTTTACCGGAGGGATTTTACACAGTGGCCATTGAAGATACCCTCAATCAACATTTTGAGAAAGATAGTATTCAGGTAACACCAGGTACCCTGGTGGATATTGGAAACATCACCTTGCAGTAGTCCCACAATTTGCTGGTAAAAACGGGTGCATCGATTATGAATGCGCCCGTTTTTTATAATTCGTTAAAGACGTCCTTTCATTTTTAAACATTATCCTCCCAAACGAAACCTTCTACAAAAATCTTAATTTCCTGTTTCCCTTAGGGAATTGGTTTTCCTAAATTTGGCGTCTAAATTTTTGAGGAAATATGGCAAAACCAAAGAAACAGGAATTTGCGGATTTAACACTACTGGGCAATAAAAAAGCGCAGCCCAGCAAAAAACTGGAAGCGTTTCCCAATCGGGCACCGGGACGCTACTACCTGGTTACCCTGGAAAGCAACGAATTTACCTGTTTGTGTCCCATTACCGGTCAGCCGGATTTTGCCACCATTTACGTGGAATATGTGCCCGATGAAAAAATTGTCGAGAGCAAATCGTTTAAGTTGTACTTATGGTCGTACCGCAATGAAGGTGTATTCCACGAACATGTGGTGAACATGATGCTGGACGACCTGGTGAAGGCATTGGACCCCCATTATTGTCGGGTAATCGGTTACTTTAATATCCGTGGGGGAATTGCCATTACAGTAGATGCTGAGCACGTCAAAACACCGGAAGCGAAAGAAGCGGTTAAAGAACGGCTAAAAGTTCGATGAAGGAAAAACCCGCACCGCTATCGCGGTGGTTAATGATATTTAGCAGCCTGTTTATTACGGCCCTGGTGGTTTCCAACATTGTGGCTGTAAAGTTAATCGCTCTGGGCCCCCTTGTACTGCCTGCCGGTGTGATTGTATTTCCCATTTCTTACATTTTAGGGGATGTCCTCACCGAGGTCTACGGCTATGCCATCGCCCGGCGCATCATCTGGACAGGCTTTTTTGCCAATCTGGTGGCGGTAATTTTCATTGCGATTAGCATTCACATTCCACCGGTACAATTCTGGCAGGTGAACCATTTTTCCAGTGCTGCGGAATCCCAGCAGGCATTTGCTGCTGTTCTGGGATTTTCACCGCGGTTGCTGGTTGCTTCATTTACAGCCTATCTGGTTGGGGAATTCCTGAATGCCTTCGTCATGGCGCGGTTAAAGGTGAAAACCCGCGGCCGGTTTCTGTGGGTTCGTACTATCGGTTCCACCATTGTTGGGGAGGGAGCTGATTCGTTCATTTTTATTGCCGTTGCTTTTGGGGGATTATACGGGGCTCCGGATTTACTGGGAACAGCCCTTTCCCAATGGGTGTTTAAAACGGGCTATGAAATTCTGGCAACGCCCATCACGTACTGGGTTATCAATCATGTAAAAAAAGCCGAGAATATGGATGTTTTTGATGAAAAAACGAACTTTAATCCCTTAAAATTTTAAGGTTAGACCCGAAAATGTCGTACATGTCTTTAAAACAAATAAAAACAGAGAATTGATACCATGAGCCATACACCCGATTTTATTTTTTCCACCGACCCGGATTACATTGAAACGCTATATCAACAATACAAGCAAGACCCCCAATCCGTGGATCCGCAATGGCAGAAGTTTTTTGCCGGATTTGAGCTGGGCATGGAATCCGGAGGTGTACCGGCAACTGTGCCGGAGGAAATTGAAAAAGAATTCCGGGTAAAAAACTTAATTCACGCCTACCGGACCCGGGGCCATTTCTTTACCAAAACCAATCCGGTGCGGGAGCGCCGCAAATATTATCCCACCCTGGCGATTGAGAATTTTGGCCTTACGGAAGCAGATCTGGATAAAGTCTTTCAGGCCGGAACTGAAATTGGTCTGGGCCCCGCCACGCTTCGGGAGATCATCCGCCATCTGGAACAGACGTATTGTAATGCCATTGGCGTGGAATACATGTACATCCGCTATCCGGAACGGGTGAAGTGGCTCCAGATGCGCATGGAAACCACCCGTAATACGCCCAACTTTACCCTGGAAGACAAAAAACACATTCTACACAAGCTGAACCAGGCAGTGGTGTTTGAAAAATTCCTCCACACCAAATATGTGGGACAAAAACGGTTTGCCCTTTCCGGTGGCGAAACCCTTATTCCGGGGCTGGATGCCGCTATAAACAAAGGCTCCGAACTGGGGGCGGAAGAATTTGTGATTGGCATGGCACACCGGGGGCGTTTAAATGTCCTGGCCAATATTTTAAACAAATCCTACGAGGAAATCTTTGCCGAATTTGAAGGAGAAATGTTCGAAACGGACCTGTTTGAGGGCGACGTCAAATACCACATGGGATATTCCAACGATGTAAAAACCCGCGCCGGCAAAACGGTGCATT
>WGBF01000183.1 GCA_015494485.1 bacterium
GTAGAAGCCCACGGCACGGGCACCATTCTGGGAGACCCCATCGAAGTGCAGGCACTGGGCATGGTGATGAAAAACCGCCCGGTGGAAAATACCTGCTATCTGGGTTCAGTGAAAACCAATATCGGACATCTGGAGTCCGCTGCCGGGGTGGCGGGATTTATTAAAGCGGTGCTGGCGGTCCACAACGGCAAAATTCCGCCGCATCTGCATTTCAAGCAAATTAATCCCCACATTCCCATTCAGGAGTTGCCATTTGAAATTCCCACCCGTCTAACCGACTGGCCGTCGCATTTAAAGAAACGCATTGCCGGGGTTAGCTCCTTTGGGTTTGGGGGAACCAATGCCCATATTGTCCTGGAAGCACCCCCGCCGGTGGAACGGCGGGAAAATGCGGTGGAGTGCACCCATCATTTGTTAACATTGGCAGCGAATGAAAAAGCCGCCCTCCAGCAACTGGCGGATCGCTATGCGGCGTTTTTAAAGACCCACCCGGAAGCGCCTTTGGGGGATGTGTGTTTTACCGCCAATACCGGGCGTGCGCCGTTGCCGGTCCGTGCAGCCGTGGTGGGGAAAGATTCCCGGGAAATGGTGGAGTATTTAACGGCTCTGGCAAAAGGGGAGGAACACTTTGCCGTACAGGAAGGGGAGGCCGATGTGGCGGCGCATCCCAAAATTGCCTTCTTGTTTACTGGCCAGGGAGCGCAATCGCCGGGAATGGGGCAGGAGCTGTACCGCACCTTCCCTTCGTTCAAAAAAACACTGGATGAAATTAACACTTTGACGGCCCAATATCTGGATCTTCCGCTGCTGGAGGTATTGTTCGCCGAAGATGAATTAAAGGAACGCATTCACCAAACCCAGTACACCCAACCTGCCTTATTTGCCATTGAATACGCCCTGGCAAAATTCTGGATGGACCTGGGAATTGAGCCGGATTACCTCATTGGCCACAGCATCGGGGAAATAACCGCCGCCTGCATTGCCGGTGTGATGTCCCTTGAAGATGCCGTTAAGCTGGTGTGTGCCCGGGGCCGCCTGATGCAGGAACTTCCGCAGAACGGAACCATGGCGGCGTTGTTTGCTCCCGCGGAGCGCGTGAAGGAACTATTGAAAGATTTTAAAGACACGGTTTCCATTGCCGGGTTGAATGGTCCGGAGAACACGGTTATTTCCGGGGAAAAGGGCGCGGTGCAGGCGGTTCTGGAAGCCGCTGCAGCGCAGAACATTGAATTTCGGGAGCTGAAAGTCTCCCATGCCTTTCATTCGGCTTTAATGGAACCCATGCTGGATAAATTTGAAGCGGTGGCGAGGGAAATCACTTACCATCCGCCCAAAATTCCCATTGTGTCCAACCTTACCGGTAAATTGCTGGCCAAAGGGGAAGTGCCTGATGCCCGCTACTGGCGGAACCACATTCGCCAGGCGGTGCAATTTTATCCGGGCATGCAGACCCTGGCAGAATTGGGCGTTACCGTCTTTATTGAAACCGGCCCCCATCCGGTGCTGATTGGCATGGGGCGCAAAAGCGTGCCCCAGGTAGATGGCGTGTGGGTGCCCTCCCTCAAGCGCGACCAATCCGACTGGCACATGCTGTTAACCGGGGTTGGTACGTTGTTTGTCCGCGGGGTGCCGGTTAATCTGGCCCAACTGGATGCGGATTACCACCGCTACAAACTATCGTTACCGACCTATCCTTTTCAGCGGCAGCGCTACTGGGTGGAATGGGCCCAACCGGGCGGTGGTGGTAGCGTTCGCCGGGGTAAGCTGGAACACCCCTTGCTGGGATACCGATGGCCCAATCCGCTTCCGGTGGCCCAGTTCGAAAATGAAGCGGATGACGTTTTCCGCCGTCAGGCAGGGGTAAGCAACCTAAAGGGAACCCCGTTACTGCCATTTGGCGTGCTTGTGGAATTAATGCATCTGGCGGCTCAGCGCCTGGATGACGCCACGAACACGTTAACAGATATTGAATTTCACTCTCCGCTTGTCGTGGACAAAACCGTTGCCTTTCAGACCATTGCCCAAAAACAGCATGAAGAGTCCACGGTGTCCGTGTTCCGGCGGCTGGATGCGGAGGGAACCGCCTGGGAAACCCTTGCAGCGGCAAGCTGCGGTTCCGATTCCGAATCGGTCTCACCAGTGGATGTAAACGCCATGGTGCAGCAGGGTACACCAGTAGCCGCCGGGGACTGGTACAGGCAACTGGAAGCACGGGGCATGCGCTGGGAGGCGCCGCTGGCCGTTCTGGAGACAGTGTTTCAATACGACGGAAAAATTGCCGGGAAATTGCGTGTTGCAGAAGCGTCATCTGCGTCGGGTCGGGTTGCCGCCTGGGAAATAGCGCTCCAGTTGCTGCCGGGCTTGGTCCAGGGGCCTGCAGAGGAGCCGGTTGTAATCCGTTCCGTCCGCCAGTGGACCGTACTCTCCCGGGACGCTCAGCCAGCGTGGTGTGTGGTGGCCCCCGAAAATTCGGGCAAGGGCCCGGAACCGGCACAATTTGCCATCCAGTGGTTGGATGAAACCGGAACAGTGGTGGCAGTGGCCAGCGGAGTTCACGTATCCGAACTGCCGGAGGCGTGGCAAGCCCGCCTAAAGGACGCCGGGGAAGTCACGGAAGCCGTAGCGGAAGAAAAATCCCGCGCGACCGGTGAAGAAACCGTTTCCCTGGAGCAACTCCGCAGCGCTTCACCGGAAGAACGACAGGCCCTTTTGACAAACGTGTTCCGCCAGCACCTGGCGCAGGTGTTAAAGTTGTTGCCGGGACGCATCGATCCCCGGCAGCCCATTACCAATCTGGGGCTGGATTCCATTCTGGCAATTGAGCTAAAGAACAACCTGGAACAGGCCCTGAATATTGAATTACCGGTAGCTGCGCTAATTGAAGGGCCATCCATTGAAGAACTGGCCCAGCGGATTGCGGAACAACTGGGTGGGGAAGCGGCGGAGCAGATCCCCACGCTTACCGTTTCCGAACAGACCGAAGGAGATTTCCCGCTGTCTTACGGGCAGAAGGCCATGTGGTTTCAGCACCAGATGGCACCCAAGAGCATATTCAACCCGGCTTATGCGGCACGGGTGCGGGCACCCATTGATATTCCCCGCCTGAAAGCGGCATTTCAGGAGGTTGTTAA
This sequence comes from bacterium, assembly GCA_015494485.1. Classification (GTDB taxonomy): domain Bacteria; phylum Calditrichota; class Calditrichia; order RBG-13-44-9; family J042; genus WGBF01. Next base: position 3,132 of record WGBF01000183.1, read on the forward strand.
CCGGCATGCCATGCTGCGCACCACCTTTCATTTACAAAACGGGGAACCGGTGCAGCGGGTACGTGGGCATGCAGAGGTCTTTTTCCGGGAGGTCGATGCCCGCGGAATGTCCGATGCCGAATTGCTGGAAACATTGCAGAAAGAAGCGCTTCAACCGTACAATCTGGAAACGGGTCCGCTGTTTCGGGTGCATGTGTATTCCCGGGGAAAAAATGATCACGTTATTTTAATGGCGGCCCATCACATTGTGGTGGATATGTGGTCCCAGGCCGTGATTACCAGTGAAGTGAATGAGCTGTACAATAAAAATTCGGAATTACCGCCGGTCACCTTCCAGTACATGGATTTTGTGCGCTGGCAGAGTGAATTGCTTTCCGGCGAACGCGGGGAGCAGTTATTCGAGTACTGGAAAAACGAGTTGGCCGGGGAACTGCCCATTTTAGATTTACCGACGGATCGACCGCGCCCGGCAGTGCAGACCTTTGATGGCAAAATGAAGACGGTGACCCTGGGGAAGGCGCTAACGGAACAACTCCACCGGATCAGCGAAGCCCACGGGGTTACCCTGTACATGACCCTGCTGGCGGCATTCCAGACCTTTCTGGCCCGTTACAGCGGTCAGAAGGACATTATTGTGGGAACACCCACAACCGGGCGCAGTCTCCCGGAATTAACCAACATTGTGGGCTATTTTGTCAATCCCTTGCCCATTCGCACGGATTTTACCGGCAATCCCCGGTTTAGCGATATCTTGCAGCAGGTGCGGCAAAAAGTGGTGGGAGCACTGAAACATCAGGATTATCCGCTGAACCTGATTGTGGAGAAACTTCAGCCACAGCGCGACCCCAGTCGCACGCCCATTTTTCAGGTGATGTTTGTGTACCAGCGGGCCCATTTGCTGGCGGAACAGGGGCTTTCGGAATTTGCGGTGGGTGGCCCGGGCACCCGGCTGGAACTGGAAGGCCTGCCGCTGGAAGCCATTCCGCTGCAAGACCAGGTGGCACCGTTTGACATTACCCTGATGATGGCCGAAGGGCAACAGGGATTGAGCGCTTCCTTGACTTACAACGTGGACCTGTTTGACGAATCCACCGTAGAACGCATGCTGGCCCATTTCCGTAATTTACTGGAAGGCATTGCAGCCGGAGCGGAACAGCCGGTCACAGAATTGCCCCTGCTTTCCGATGAAGAAGTGCACACCATGATTCACGGGTGGAATGATACCGCCGGAGAACTGCCGGAGTTCGCCACTGCACTGGATGTCCTGGAGCGCACAGCAGCACAGTTTGCCGACAAGCCGGCGGTGGTGTTTCAAAATCAGCAAATTACCTATGCGGAATTGCACCAGCGGGCAAACCGTCTGGCGCATTATTTAATGGAACAGGGCGTGGGTCCGGAAACCGTGGTGGGCATTAGCACGGTCCGGTCGCCGGACATGATTGTAGCCATTCTGGGGGTGTTGAAAGCCGGTGGGGCGTACTTGCCCCTGGACCCGGATTATCCCCCCGAACGTCTGAAATACCTGATTGAAGACTCCGGTGCCCGTCTGATTATTGTGCACCAGAAGACCCGCAAGCGCCTTCCGGAAACCGGAGTGCCGTTGGTGGACCTGGATGAATTGGCGGATACCCTGGCTGCCTATCCGCCCGAAGCACCCCAAATAACAGTGGATTCCCGCAATCTGGCCTATATGATTTATACCTCCGGTTCTACCGGTAAACCCAAAGGGGTGCAGGTTGAACATCAAAGTTTTGTGGCGAATATCTTTTCCATGGACCGGGCCTTTGGTGTTGATGCGCAGAGTCGGGTGCTTCAGTTTGCATCGTTTAGCTTTGATGCCGCTGTGGAAGAAATTTTTTCTGCCCTGTTTTCCGGCGGCACGCTGGTTCTGGTTCCGCAGGAAGTGTTGCTTTCCGGTCCCGCCCTGCTGGAAGAAATGCGTCGGCATCAGGTAACCCATGTGACTCTGCCGCCGTCCGTATCCCGGGTTTTGCCCACAGCCGACCTTCCGGATTTAAAAACAGTCATTTCCGCTGGTGAAAGTTGTACCCCGGAAGTGGTGGAACGGTGGAAATCCGTGCCGGTGCTCATTAATGCGTACGGGCCAACGGAAACCACAGTATGTGCTACAACCTTCCGGGTTCCCAAGGATTTTGACAGAGTGAATATTCCCATCGGTACGCCCATTACGAACGTTCGGGTGTACATTCTGGATGAGGCCCTGAATCCCGTGCCGGTTGGGGCAGCGGGGGAACTCTACATTGGGGGTCACGGCGTTGCGCGGGGATACCACCACCGTCCGGAACTTACGGCGGAGCGCTTTCTGCCCGACCCCTTCAGCGAAGTTCCCGGCGCCCGGATGTACCGCACCGGCGACCTGGCCCGTTACCGCCCGGATGGTACCATTGAATTTTTGGGGCGGGTGGATTTTCAGGTAAAAATCCGGGGCTTCCGCATTGAATTGGGTGAAATTGAAACCGTGCTGCGGGAACATCCCCGGGTACAGGAAGCGGTGGTAATTGCCCGGCAAACGCCAGGGGGCGACCCCCGGTTAGTGGGGTATGTGGTACCGGAAACCAAAGATGCGGTGGATGCGGCATCCCTTCGGGCCTATCTGAAAGAACGGTTACCGGATTACATGGTACCAGCGACGTTTGTCATGCTGGAGACCATGCCGTTAACACCCAATGGTAAAATAGACCGCAAGCGCCTGCCCGCACCGGAGTCGGTAAAAAAAGAACGGCCGGAGTTCGTGCAACCCGGCAGTGGCATTGAACGCCAGGTGGCGGATTTGTGGAAAGAAATTTTGCAGGTGGATACCGTCGGGTTAAATGACAATTTCTTTGACCTTGGGGGGCATTCCCTCAACGTCATTCAGTTGCAAACCCGCGTTAAGGAAGTATTCGACCGGGAAATTGCGGTGGTGGATTTGTTTAAATATCCAACGGTGAGCGCCTTTGCCCGCTTCCTGAGCGAAGGTCACGAAGAAAAACAGGTTACCGCTCAGGCGCGGGAGCGGGTGGCAAAACAGCGTTCTGCGTTAAATATTCAGCGGGCGCGGATGAGAAAAAGGAGGCAATCCTGATGAGCCAGGAATACACCAACGATGCCATAGAAGGTCTGGATATTGCCATTATTGGCATGGCGGGTCGGTTCCCCGGTGCACGCAACGTACACCAATTGTGGAAAAATATTTGCGAAAAGAAAGAATCCATTACCTTTTTTACGGAAGAAGAGCTAATCCGCCACGGGGTGGAGCCGTATCTGGTAAAAGACCCCAACTATGTGCCGGCGCGGGGAATTCTGGAGGATGTGGACAAATTTGATGCGGGTTTTTTCGATTATCCCCCGCGGGAAGCGGAACTGCTGGATCCCCAGCACCGGTTGTTTATGGAAAGTGCCTGGGAAGCGCTGGAAAATGCCGGCTACGATCCCGATCGGTACGAAGGGCTCATCGGGGTTTTTGGCGGTGTTGGAATGAACATGTACTTACTCCGTTTGCTGCAGGCCCAGCAGGGGGTCATCAGTGCGGCGGAGGCCTACCAGTTAACCATTGGCAACGAAAAGGATTTTTTAACCACCCGCATCTCCTACAAATTCAACTTGCGGGGCGCCAGTGTGGACGTGCAAACGGCCTGCTCGACTTCGCTGTCCGCCGTGCACCTGGCCTGTTTGAATCTCCTCAGTTACCAGTGTGATATTGCCCTGGCCGGAGGTGCCACCATTTTCTTACCCCAGGAAAGCGGGTATTATTATCAGGAAGGCATGATTCTTTCCCCCGATGGCCATTGCCGCCCCTTTGATGCCCGGGCAGCTGGGACGGTACCGGGGAACGGTGTTGGTGTGGTGGTGCTGAAGCGTCTGGTGGATGCCCTGGCGGACGGGGATTACATTTACGCCGTCATTAAAGGATCCGCCATGAACAACGACGGGGCCAATCGGGTAGGCTACACCGCTCCATCGGTGGATGGCCAGGCAGATGTGATTGCCACGGCTCAGGCCGTAGCGGGGATGCACCCGGAAAACATTCAATATATTGAAGCTCATGGCACCGGCACCAATCTGGGGGATCCCATTGAAATTGCTGCTTTAACACAGGCCTTCCGCGAACAAACGGATAAAAAACAGTACTGTGCCATTGGTTCCGTTAAAGCCAATGTGGGGCATCTGGATGCTGCTGCCGGGGTGACCGGTTTAATTAAAACGGCATTGGCCCTGCATTACAAAAAAATTCCCCCCAGCATTAATTTTGAACAACCCAATCCGCAAATTGATTTTGCCAACAGTCCCTTTTTTGTGAACACAGAACTGCGGGACTGGCCCCGGGAGAAAGGTCCGCGGCAGGCGGGGGTTAGTTCGTTTGGGATTGGAGGAACCAATGTTCATGTGGTGCTGGAAGAAGCCCCGGAACGGGATTCCACGCGGCCGGCCCGGCGGTCGTACCATCTGGTGCTCCTTTCTGCCCGGAGTGAAAATGCCCTTGCACAATACAACCAGCAGCTGAGCACCCATTTTAAGCAGAATCCCGAATTAAATATCGCCGACGCCTCATTTACGCTGGCGGTGGGACGCAAGGCGCTTAATCATCGTCAGGCCGTGGTGGCTTCATCCTTGGCGGAAGCGGCAGAAATTCTGTCTGCGCGGGATCCCAAAAAAATCATGGTTGCTGCTCATCCCAAAATTCCTGCCAGTCCGCCGGTGGTGTTCATGTTCAGTGGGCAGGGGGCCCAATACGTCAACATGGGGCGGCAGTTGTATCACACAGAACCGGTATTCCGGGAAGCGGTGGATGAATGCAGCGAAATGCTTCAGCCCCTGCTGGGAGAAGATTTGCGAACCCTGCTGTACCCGGAACCGACCGATGAAGAGACGGCTTCCGAAAAATTAAAGCAAACTTATATTACCCAACCGGCATTGTTTGTCATAGAATATGCGCTGGCCCGATTGTGGATGGCCCTCGGCGTTTCCCCGGAAGCCATGATTGGGCACAGCATTGGGGAATACACTGCCGCCTGCTTAAGCGGCGTGATGAGCCTGGAATCGGCGTTGCGGATCGTGACGCATCGCGGACAACTGATGCAACGAATGCCCGCCGGCGCTATGCTCAGTGTGCATTTGCCAGAAGCAGAATTGCGGCCGATGTTGCCGGAGGACATTTCCCTGGCGGCCGTAAACGGTGCCAATTTGTGCGCCGTATCCGGCACATTTGAGGCCATTGAAGCATTTGAGACGGAACTCTCCCGAAAGGGGGTCGAATACCGGCGTCTGAAGACTTCCCACGCGTTTCACTCCGCGATGATGGATCCCATTCTGGAAGAGTTTACGCAAATCGTGGCCGCGGAGCCGCTAAATCCGCCGCAAATTCCTTACATTTCCAATGTAACGGGAACCTGGATTACCGAGCAGGACGCCACCAACCCGGAATATTACGCCCGCCATTTGCGGTACACCGTGCGCTTTGCCAATGGAGTTCAGGAATTGCTGAAAGACGAAAATCGGGTCTTCCTGGAAGTGGGGCCCGGGAATACGCTGGTCAGTCTGGTGCGCAGTTTACCGGAATCCCGGGGGCGGGTGGTGGTCAATAGCGTCCGCCATCCCAAAGAAGACACCCCCGATGAAGCCCGGTTTGCGGAGACCCTGGGACGGTTGTGGCTTAGCGGTGTACCGGTAAAATGGGATACCTATTTCGAAGGGGAAAACCGATTGCGGGTGCCGTTGCCCACTTACCCGTTTGAGCGGCAGCGGTACTGGCTGGAAGTCGACACGGAAATCCGCACCTCCGCACCGGCGCAGAAAAAAGGAAAACAGCCTGACCCCGCTCAGTGGTTTTACGTTCCCTCATATCATCGCAAACCATTTTCGGTATGGCAGGAAGAAGCATTCAAAAAAGAAGCGGGAACCTGGCTGGTATTTCAGGATGCCGGGGGATTAAGCACCGCCATTACAACCCTGCTGGAATCTGCCGGCCATTCGGTGGTTTCCGTGGTAATGGGGGATTCTTTTCAGGAAGCGGACGGTACGTTTACCGTGCAGCCCGGAAATGAAGAGCATTTTGCGCAACTGTTTAAGACGTTGATTCAGCGGGAAACCTTTCCCGGCCGCATCCTGTTTTCGTGGTCGGTGTTACCCTGGGAAACCACCAGCACGTGGCGGGATAGCGCGCGTCAGTCAATTATTCAACAGGGCTATTTTAGCGTGCTGGCTCTGGCAAAAGCACTGGCTGCTCATGCCGTGGGCCGTGAGGTGGAAATGGCAGTGTTGGCCAGCTTTGCTCTGGACGCCCCTGAAAGCGAAACGGTAATTCCGTACCAGCGCATGCTGGATGCCCTGTTGCGGGTTATTCCCCAGGAAATCCCCGGTGTGCGGTGTCGGTTGCTGGATGTGGTAATGCCCCAATCCAATGGCAATACCCTGAATCACCTGGCGCGGAATATTCTGGGGGAACTGGTGTTCAACCCTGCCACTGCCCCCATTGCCCTGCGGGAAGGGTTCTACTGGCAGCAGGTGTTCGAACCGTATCCGTTACAGAGCGCCGATTCTGCCCCGCTGGTACTTCGGGAACATGGGGTGTATTTAATTACCGGTGGTCTGGGTAATATTGGGCGGACCATTGCGCGGTATCTGGTTGAAACAGTGAAAGCGCAGGTCGTATTGCTTGGGCGTCGGCCTTTCCCGGAACGGGAAGCCTGGGAGAATTGGGTCAAAGAGCACCCGGCGGATGACCCGGTGGTGCAAACCATTCACCAGTTGCTGGAACTGGAAGCCCAGGGCGGAAAGGTGTTTACCTTCAC
>WGBF01000184.1 GCA_015494485.1 bacterium
CCATCAATTTGATTCCACACAAAACTACCGACTTCGTCCAGTTTTAAGCGAAAAAAGGGTTTGGAATTTAAAAAGGAAACAAAAAATTTCAGAATGGGATTTCGGGCTCTCGGAATTAACAACACCACCCGCTCATCTTCCATCTCATGCCCGCAATCCGCCACCGGAATCAGTGTTAACCATTCCTCTTTACGGATTGCCTTTCGTCTCGTTAGGGGAAGTTTCATAGTTTAAATACTTGTTCAATGTTTTAATGTCGATGCTTAATTTTCGGGCCGCATCTGCCTTGGAATCCGCCAATTGCACAACCTGTTTAATATACGATGCAATGGCCTCTTTTAAGGGAACAATTTTATTTAATGTCAACGGCGCGCTTTCGGTGGGCGAATCAATATACTTCTCCGCAACTGAAGGGGTCAGGGTACGGTGTCCGTTAATGATTACCCGTTCCAGAAAATGGTAAATTTCCCGCAAATTTCCCGGCCAGGTCAATGCACGGAGGTAGTCCAGTGTTTCTTCCGGAATTTGCACCGAAACGCCGTACTTTTCCTCCAGCAACTGTTTCAGGTGCAACACCGTGGGCATAATGTCTTCCGGCCGTTCTTTTAAGGGCGGAATCTGGATGTGGAAGGTATTTAGCCGGTAGAACAGATCTTCCCGCAACTCCCCGGTTTGCAATGCTTTTTGAACGTTCTTGTTGGTGGCTACCACAATACGCACATCAACGGTAATCACCTCGTTGCTCCCCAGGGGCGAAAAGCGCTTTTCTTCCAGAACCGTCAGCAGTTTTGCCTGCAGGTCAAATGGCATTTCGGCAATTTCGTCCAGAAACAGCGTCCCCTCATGGGCAGCCAATATTTTGCCTTCGTACCGGGATTGTGCCCCGGTAAAGGCGCCTTTTTCATGGCCGAACAGTTCATTTTCCAGCAGCATTTGGGGGATAGCCGCACAGTTCAGGCTAATTAATTTTTTGTGTTTCCGGGGAGATAATTCATGAATAACCCGCGCCAGGTAGGATTTCCCCACACCGGTGGGGCCGGTTAGCAACACCGGTGCATTAACCGCGGCAATTTTCGGTAATTGGCTGCGGAGTTTCCGGGCAAAACGGCTAACCCCAATGACTGCGGAACGAACCCGTGCATTCATTCCCTTCCCTCCCGTTTTTGGGGGAATTTAAAAACCACAGGGTGGTAAAAAACGCCATAATCCGTTACGGAAATAACGCTTCCTCCAGTAATTGACACACAATATGTCCAATGGTAATATGGCTCTCCTGAATATGCGCCGTAACGTGGGACGGAACCACCAGAGTAAAATCCGCAACTGTTTTTAATCTTCCGCCATCGCCGCCGGTTAAGCCAATAACATAAATGTGTTTTTTCCGGGCCACTTCCACTGCCTGGAGCACGTTGGGGGAATTGCCACTGGTGGAAATGGCCACCAGAATATCCTCCGGCCTACCCAGTGCTTCCACCTGGCGGGCAAACACGGAATCGAAACCGTAGTCGTTGCCGCCGGCCGTCAGAACGGAAGAATCGGTTGTCAGGGCCAGCGCTGCAATGGGTGGCCGATTGAAACTGCCCCGCAGGCGAATCACCAGTTCCGCTGCCAGATGCTGGGCGTCCGCCGCGCTTCCGCCGTTGCCACAAAACATCAGTTTCCCCCCGCACCGGATGGCTTCCGTAAATTTGGTGGCAATAAATTCAATCTGCTCAATATACGCAGGTTCCAGTAATTTCTGCTTGGTTTCAATACTGGATGTTAAATGCTGTTCAATTACTTTGCGCGTCATTGCGGTCTCCTGCTCCGGTGTATGGCATCGGCAAATTCGCCCAGAAGCTGCCAGTTGGTTTGGTCTTCAAAGTAATTGCCGACGACCACAAACGAAGCGCCGGCGGCTACTTTTTTTGCCGCTTCCTCCGGTGAGCGAATACCGCCCCCAACGATAAGGGGCAGTTCCACAACCCGGGAAACAGCAGAAATCATCTCTTCCGGAACGGTCTGCTGTGCACCGCTGCCCGCTTCCAGGTACACCAGTTTCATCCCCAGGTACTGAGCCGCCAGGGCATGGGCAACGGCCACATCCGGTTTATCCCGCGGAATGGGATGGGAATTGCTTAAAAACGCGGCGCTGGTCAGTTTACCGGATTCCACCATCATGTAAGCGCAGGCAATGGTTTCCAGCCCCATTTTCCACACCAGGGGCGCCGCCTGCACCTGATTGCCTATCAAAAATTCTGCATTGCGGGAACTGATGAGGGAAAGGTACAGCAACGCATCCGCATGGGGGGACAGTTGAAAAATGCTGCCCGGGAACAACACAACGGGCGTATCCCCCGCCGCTTTTTTGACCGCCTCAACAAAGGGATTAAATTCCTGTTGAAATAAAAACGTACCCCCAATAAACAGAACGTCCACCCCCTGCTCCACTGCACGGGGGATGCTTTCCGCTATTGCTGACCGGGACAATTTGTCGGGGTCAATCAACAGGACGAATCCCGCGCCGTTTTCCCGGATGATGTGCTGTAATCTTTGAAACGTCCGTTCTGCCATACGATTCCCCGCAATTCAGCAGAAAATACGGCGCTTTGGGAAGGAAAGCAAGCCGTTGCCATTTTGAAGGGCATTCATTCGGATTCCGCCGCTGTTACCGTGAGATGTGCCTCAATGGCTTTCAGAAATGCCGGCCCCTGAAAAAACAACCCCACAATCAGGGGGGAATGGGCCCCTAATTGAATAGCCTGACCAACCGGAATGGACTCTGTTACATGAACCACATAAAGAGGGAAGGCAGAAAAATACTTTTGATAATATGGCAATTCTCCGGGAGCACATAGTAACGGCGGATTGTTCTGCTCCCGCAGCCATTGGATTACCTCCTCCCGGGTGCGATTCCCCATTGCGGAAAAGCGTTCCAGGGACTTGTCCGGGAACAACCGATGGCACATGGCTTGCGTCAGCTTGTACAGAAAATCCCCCAGATGATGGGGTACGCGGGAAAACACCTGCTCCAGAACGGTGTAGTAAACATCAAAATACGGGGCAAACCGGTATTGGTGATACAGGGATTTGAGGTGCCGACGTGGCCAGGGTTGACGGGTATCCAGCAGGGTTTCGGCAATGGTGGCTCCATGATGGGGCAGATGAATGGGAACCGTCAGGCGAAGCGACTCCCCCGCAGTGGGGAACACCGCCCGCACCACCGGCGACTGGTGCCGTACCTGCAGGTGGTCAGCAAAATATACTTGCGATGCAACCCTAATTAGCGCGGCATCCTGCACGGTGAGGAAGTAATGCGGCTGTAGCGCTGCAACTGCCCGATGCAATTCCAACGGCATGTCCCTCCTGAAAATCGGCGTTTTGTGCCCCAGCAAAACGGAAGATTTCACATCGCATTGCACCCTGCACGTCCGTTCAGCGGGTATTTTAATTCCCGGCACAAATCAAAAAGCCTCCCTTTAAACTCAGGGAGGCTCTGCAAAACAGGCGTATTTCAACTATTAATCTTCATCTTCAAAGGCGAACAGGCCAAACCGCCGTTCTTTTAACTGGCGAATGCGTTCTTTAAAATACTCTTTATTTTTCACTTCATCGTGCCATTTTACCCGCAAAAACTGATTGCGCTCAAACCATTCGTACTGAATACCGCCCATGAATTCCTGGCGGATTCGCCGTCCGATTTCCATTGCCAGACGGGTAGTGTTGGTAAAAATGAACAGAATGTCATTTTTTTCAACGATGTCAATAATCTTTTCGAATGGGGGCGAATTTTCCATTTCTTCTTCCACTTCCCTGGCCAGTTGAATGAATTCCTCTTTCCGCTCCTTGAGTTTTTTGTCGTAAATCTCGATGCTGCCGACAAACTCGCCCGTGGCCTTGTCCAGACACCGGTCACAGTAGGCCATTTCCGTACGCACGGTGAACAGGTCGGTAATGTTGTCCTTCACCCATTTATTGTTAAAGAAAATCCGTTTGCAGCGCGGACAGGTAAACACAATCCGTTGTTTGGGAAGCAGGGTATTGTCATCGGACGAAAAGAAGGCTTCCCCGGATTCCAGCTTTTTCTCAATTTCTTCCAGTTCCAGCACATCTTCTACATCTTCGGGTTCTACATCCTCATCCAGTTCATCCACTTCTTCGTCCATTTCTTCGTCAACATTTTCAAAATCATGGCGGTGTTCTTCCTCTTCATCAAAATTTTTCTTTTTGCGCGCCATGACTCCTCCTTCCATTTTACCGTGGTTTACGTATTAAATCTCTATTTACCAATTTAACACCAAATTTGGGATATACGTAACAGAATACGCAAATTAAAAATTCAAAAAATTTACGTCCTGGTCTTACGCCATCACCGTTTTACGCCCGATTGTTCCGGGGCGGTTCCGGTGCTTTTATAATATTTTCTTGAATTCAAAAAGTTACAGGTTATTTTTGCAGGGACACTTACGGGGAAACGGACAATGCCAACAGCGCGTCGATTGCAAAAAATGGAACGGGTATTACGAAACCGCCAGCTGGATTTACGGGTGGTGTGCGAAAATATCCACGACCCGCATAATGTGAGCGCCATTTTGCGCACCTGTGATGCTGCCGGCGTGGGAATGGTGCATTTGCTGTACACCCATGAAGAATTTCCGCAACTGGGGAAAAAGTCCTCGGCATCGGCCAAAAAATGGATTGATATTCAGCGTCACCGCAGTTTTGAGGAGCTGCAACAGGCCCTGCACCGGGATGGCATTACCATTTACGCTACCCACCTGGGAGAACAGGCCATTTCCATTTACGATGTGGACTGGACCCAGCCCTCCGCCATTATCATGGGCAATGAACATCGGGGCGTTTCCGATGAGGCGCTGGCCATTGCCGATGCCAACGTGTACATCCCCCAATTTGGCATGATTGAAAGTCTGAACGTGAGTGTGGCAACCGCCATTATTTTATATGAAGCGGTGCGCCAGCGCCTGCAGGCCAACCGGTATCCCAACCCCAACCTGGATTCGGAATGGATTGCTGCCAAGCTGCAGGAATGGATTGAAAAGTGATGCCCCCCGGATTTTCCCTTTACACCGAAACGCATCAGCTCTCAGACCCTGCGTTTTTTAGCACCTCCTGCAATGCCTGACGGGCCTCCTCCGAAAGCCCCGCCGCTGCAGCCAGGGAGAGCAGCCGCTGACTGATGAGCCGGTACACCTGTTGCAGGTGATCCGCGTGGTGCTGTTTTAACAGTTGCAGGTGGCGCCGAACGGTATTGGCATCCCCGCGC
>WGBF01000185.1 GCA_015494485.1 bacterium
CCCTACCTGTACAGCACCACCGTCGGTGCCGGGACCCCGTTTATCCGCATTATTAAGGACATCCGCCAGCGGGGGGAAGAAATTCAGCGTCTGGAAGGCTCCCTTTCCGGAACGCTGGCGTTTGTGTTTAGCCGCCTGAATAGAGGTGTTCCCTTTTCCCGGGCGGTGGCAGAGGCCCATCAGAACGGCTTTACAGAACCCCACCCCGGTGTAGACCTGCAGGGGATGGATGTAGCGCGGAAATTGTTGATCCTGCTGCGGGAAGCAGGATTGCGGCTGGAATTAGAGGACATTGTGATGGAGTCCCTGGTGCCGGAGGACCTACTGGCCATCGAGGACCCCCGGGCGTTTTTAAACGCCCTCCCCCAATTGGACAGCGCCTGGCAGAAAAGGGTTGAACGGGCCCATCAAGCCAATCGCCGACTCATTTTTCTGGCAACTTTTGATGGGCAGCAGGCCCGGGTGGGGGTGCAGGAGATTTCGGCAGCCGATTACCAGCGGTGGCCATCCGGTGAAGGAAATCAATTGCGAATTTACACTGAGCGTTTTGATCCGATGCCGTTAACCATTGAGGGACCCGGTGCCGGCCCCACCTTTACCGCCATGGGTGTGTACCGGGATTTGGTGACAGCGGCGCTTTCGTTACTGCAAATTTCGCCGGAAGAAAACGGAAATGCGGGAGGAGAGTGAATCGTGTCTGAATCCACAGCGCTAAAGAAGCAAACTACCGGTAAAACCGATGTGCGCCCCGTATTTGTGCGGTTTACTCTGCCACCCGGCGGGTTACGTCTGGAGCGTGGGGGTATCCTTCCCGAAGTTGTCGTCGCCTTTGAAACGTACGGCAAATTGAGTACGGCCCGGGACAATGCTATTTTGCTGTGTCACGCACTGACGGGCAGTTCCCACGCCGCGGATTTACCCAATACTGCCGCTCAAAATTTTCCCCAATTGCCGCGGATTACTGTCCCGGAGCGCAGCCATTTGCTGTCCCGAATTACCCATTATCCCGGCTGGTGGAATGAGGCCATTGGTCCCGGTAAGGCGCTGGACACAACCCGCTATTGTGTAATTGTGCCCAACATCCTGGGCAGTTGCTACGGCACCACCGGGCCGTTGACGGTAAATCCAGATACGGGTGAGCCTTACCGCATTCAATTTCCGCCGGTTACGGTGCGGGATATGGTTACGGTACAGGCGCTCCTGGTGCAACAGCTGGGTATTCCACGCCTGGCGGCAGTGGTGGGGGGCTCCCTGGGCGGCATGCAGGTGCTGGAGTGGGCGGCCATGTTTCCCGATATGGTGGAACGTATTATTCCCATTGCCACCAGTGCGGCACATTCTCCCTGGGCAATCGCATTAAACGAAATTGCCCGCCAGGCAATTTTTACGGATCCGGCGTGGCAAAATGGCTTTTACCGGGAGCAACCCCGGCAGGGGATGGCCCTTGCCCGGATGGCGGCGATGGTCTCGTACCGGTCGTTCCCGTCCTTTCTGCAGAAGTTTCAACGGGATGTGGTAAGTACGCAACAGGCATTTCCCGGTGTCACGGAAACGCCCCAGTTTCAGGTGGAAAGCTACCTGCACTATCAGGGCCAGAAGTTCTATCAGCGCTTTGATGCCAACAGCTATCTGTTTTTAACCCGCGCCATGGATTGGCATGATGTGGGGCAGGGGCGTGGGGGTGTGGAAACGGTATTGGCATCCATTACTCAGCCGGCGCTGGTGGTTGGCATCGATTCGGATGTATTGTATCCTGTTGCGGAACAAAAATATCTGGCAACCCATCTTCCCAATAGTACCTATGCAGAAATTACCAGTTTGCACGGGCACGATGCCTTTCTTATCGAATGGGATCAGGTAAATGGATTGATTCGACAATTTTTAAGCGATTCGTAAAATTTTGCATGAGATTTGCAAAACCCTTTTTGAGGAGTTAAATTATTTAGCTTGAATTTAACGATAAAGGAGGGCAGCCTGTATGCCTGCTTCAACCCAAAATTTGAAGAAGTTTCTGGAACGGGCGGAAAATTTGTTTGAAGCCACCATTATTATTGCCAAACGCGCCCGTCAGATTAACGAAGAGTTATTCCAGAAAAAGCGGGACCAGCAAATTCTGGAAGAATTAAGTGGCAATTTTGAAACGGAATATTTGCATCTGGAACAGGAAGAAATGGAAAGCGAAACCCTCCAGGTGGAAGAGGAAGAAAATCCGGTGGTTACCGCCCAGCGGGAGTTTCTGGAAGGAAAATTGGAATATCATTACGAATCACCCCGCCGCTAATCCCGGCAAGTTTCCCTTTATTGAACATCACGTGTTGTGAAATAAAAAACGGCTACCGCGCAGGTAGCCGTTTGTCGTTTTCATGCTGTTTATAAATAGACGTTTGCATTCGTTACTGTAACGTGCCCGTGTATTTCCTAACAGGTTCCGCCAGAATGATTAGGGATTTATGCCGTATGCCGCAGTACAATTTTACCGAAC
>WGBF01000186.1 GCA_015494485.1 bacterium
CATTGGACGGCGAAGTGCTGGTGGGCTTCCGCAGTGAGGAATTGAGTGATAACCTGTTGAACTTTGTCCCGAATGTGTCATCAGCCCACAAATCCAAGGAAAAAATATTGCATGTAAAGGGGAAACGGTTGCCCGCTTTTCAGGATGAGGACGAGACGGCAGAACCAGGTCATGAAGAAACTAAAGACAAGGAAAACCCTGTTGAAGAAGCATCCACAATAGAAAATTCTTCCGGCGTAGAAGAGAATGATAAAAATGTCAATGATTTTGAGGATAGTGGCGATGATAAAATTGTTGAAAAAGAAATAAATGGCAATAAAGACGAAAAAAAACATTAAATTAACCCGACGAAATGGTAATGGAGGGTTTTGATGGAAGGCATTCAAGTTTCAACCCATGTAGCCGGAACGCAGAATCAAATTTCAGTTATCAAGGTAGGGGGATATATTGATACCACAACCTCTTCCGAAGTGGAGCGCGCACTGAATAGCCTGTTAAAGCAAAAACGTTACGATATTATCATTGATTTGAGCAATGTGGATTACATCAGCAGTGCGGGGTGGGGTATTTTTATTAGTGAGATTAAAACCATCCGGGAAAATGGTGGGGATTTGAAGCTGGTGGGGATGATTCCGGATGTGTACGAAATTTTTGAACTACTGGAATTCCATCATATCCTGGATGTTCACGATACCATTCAGGATGCCGTTAGAGCATTTGAAGCCAATATAAAAGCCCCCGCTACGCCGGTAACGCAGGAAGAACCCGCCAGTGTGGGATCTGGTAGCAGTGGTAGCGGGGATGTCCAGCCGGAAACTGCAGGAACCCGCACATCGGAAACTGTTGCTGCTCCGGCTGCATCCGAGGCGGCCCCAGCACAATCCGTTACTTCGGAACCTCCCACTGTTCGGGACTTGCCTCTGGAGGATAAAATTCGCTACATTATCGCGCAGCATCCGGATTGGGGTGCATTGCGCATTTACTGGCGCCTAAAAGATCCCGTGTACGGGAACGAAAAAGCAAGCTGGTTCCAGATTCGCCGGATGTTGAAAGAAATGGGCCTGGATACCAAGAAGAAACGTCAGGAGTTTGCGATTAAAGAGGGGCGACAATATACGCAATATCGGTTGGTCTCTGCCTAATCATGTAAATCGTGTCAGGGAAGATCCATGGGAACCTGGGAAATAATCTTGCTCATTGGCATGGGGATGAGTATTGGGCTTTTACTTCTGGTAAATGTGCCCGGGAATTTTTTGCTGGTAGGGCATGCCGTGTGGTACGGATTTATTACCCATTTCAGAAAATACGACTGGAACTTTATTCTGACATTGCTTCTGGTAGCTGCATTGGTGGAATTGGCTGAATACCTGGTGTTGGCATTTGGAAAAAAAGGATATTCCGCCAATAGAATTTTAACCATTGGCGCGGTGCTGGGGGGAATTGGTGGAGCTGTTATCGGCTTATTTTATACCCCAATTGTGGATAGTATTCTTGGTGGAATGATCGGCGCTATCCTGGTTACATTATTTTTTGAGCTGCTGGTAAAAAAGAATAGCTTAAAGGAAACTCAGCAAACACTTATTGGGTTATTAATTGGTCGGATGGGAGCCCTGACATTTAAAACCATTGGCACGGTAGCCATGACCATTATGATTGCATATAAAGTGTTGTAACATTCATGAAAGAAACGCGCATCCCGTTTTTAATTTTACTTGCCATCCTAACCATTTCTCCTGTTGTAACATTTGCGCAAATGCCGGTTACAGTAATGCGCATCAAATACGGTGGTGGCGGGGATTGGTATGGCAATCGAACCACATTTGTGAATTTATTTAAATTTATCCGTCAGCATACCAACATCCGAACCGCTGAAAAGGAAATTACCCACAGTCCACTGGACCCGGACTTTTTTAAATATCCCATTGCCTACATTGCCGGGCACGGGAATATCAAATTTACCGATGCGGAAATTGCCCGTCTCCGAACTTATCTGGCCAATGGCGGTTTTCTGTGGGCAGATGATGACTACGGGATGGACAAGTATTTCCGTCGGGAAATGAAACGGGTTTTTCCGGATGCCCGGTGGGTAGAGTTACCCTTTGACCACCCAATTTATCATATCGTTTTTAATTTCCCCAACGGTCTTCCCAAAATTCACAAACATGCTGGCGGTCCGCCCCATGGCTACGGGTTGTTTTATGAGGGACGAATGGTCGCGTTTTACTCCTTCAACACCGATATCAGCGATGGCTGCGAAGACCCGCAAATTCATGGAGACCCGGAAGAAATTCGCTTGCAGGCGCTAAAAATGGGAACTAACATTATTGCTTATGCATTGATGTATTAATTGCAAAACGTCAGGGTTCCATGGAAAACCAACAGGCGGCAGACATTCAGCAGGTTTATCAGCGCTTGCGGCGGCAATTGATTCGCATCCACCGGCAGGAAACGCTGGTGTTTTTTCTGGAAAAATTATTCTATTACCTGGGAATCACCGTTATTGCCTTTGCTGTCTTCATCGCCCTGGATACGGTATTTTTATTCCCGCCGGTTATTCGGGGGGTGTTTGTTTCCGTTGCCAGTATCTGGGTGCTGGGAATTCTTTCCATTTATACCTGGCAATTTTTAAATCGTAGCCTTACCATTCGCACGGATTATCTCCGGGATGTGGCCATTGATGTGGGGCAGCGTTTCCCGGAGGTTGGGGACACGCTGGTAAATTTTCTGGATCTGTATCATCAATCGGTCCCGCCGGAACAGGAGCATTTCCGCTTGGCTTCCCTCCGGCAACTTCAGAAAAAGCTGATGGCGCAGAACCTCAGCGACTACGCGCCCATTCGCCGGGGGCTTCACACCCTTCGGCAGGCGGCCGTTTTTGCAGTGATTATTTTAGTGCTTTTCTTTTCATTCCCCGGTGCGGTAAAAATCGGGTTAATGCGTGTTCTGTACCCCACGGAAGATATTCATCGCCCGCTCCCGTTTCATATTACCAATGTTTCCGGCAACCTGAATGTGTTAAAAAACGAACCGGTAACACTTTCCTGCAAAATTGATGGTTTGTTACCGGATGAATTGAAATTGGTCATTCAAAGCCAGGGGGATACCAGTGGCACAATTCGCCAGGATGTCATTCCCATTGTGTTGAATGGTAAAAATACCTACAGCCACACTGTGCCACGGGTTCAATCCGATTTTCAGTACTGGTTTGAAGGGGAACTGAAAAGCATTCAGTACAAAGGCCGTGTGGGGCGCAGCGATGTTGCCAATGTCACCGTAATCAGCCGTCCGGTTGTCCGGGAAATCCGGGTAAAGTACGATCCGCCCCCTTATACCGGAGAAGAACCGCGCTGGCTGGATCCCAATGAAGGGAGCGTAACCGTTCTAAAAGGTTCGGTAATTCATCTTTCCGTTTTGGCCGACCGGGTGTTGCAAACGGCATGGGTAATGTTTCAGGATAGCACCCGAATACCGCTGCAAACTCGTGGTCGGGAGGCGCAGGGTTCCTGGCAGGTAAAACGCAGTGTGGAATACCAGATTTTTGTTCAGGACAACAACGGAGCTACCAATTTTGAACCCATTACCTACCCGTTAATTGCCCTGGACGATGCAGCCCCTCAGGTGGAAATTGTGGTGCCGGGTGCCGATGTAGACCTGGGTGAGGAATTATCCATCCCATTGAAAATCGAAGCAACGGACGATTACGGCTTTTCCCGATTGCTGTTAAAAGGCCACATTATTCGGGCTGGCTCTACCGGTGATACCACCGCGTTTCAACAGGCGCTCCCCATGCAGCCGGTTGGGAAGGGGCGAATTGTGAGCACGGTGGAGTGGAATGTTGCCGATTTGTATTTAATCCCGGATGATTTTGTGGAATATTATGCCGAAGTGTGGGACAATAATACCGTAACCGGGCCATCCCGCGGGCGTTCCCGGGTTTTTGTTTTGCGGCTGCCCTCTTTAATTGACCTGATGGAAGAAACCACGGCCAATCTGGAGGAGACCCGGGAGGATGTGAAAAATACCGTGGAAACCACGCGGGAATTAAAGAAAAAGCTGGAAGAAATCAATCGGGAACTAAAGCGGGATAAAAAATTAACCTGGGAACGCCGGAAAGAAATTGAGCAGCAACTGGCTCAGCAAAAGGAAGTTCAGCAGAAACTGGAGGAGATTCAGAAACAACTGGAAGAAACCATCCAGCAACTGGACAAAAATGCAATGTTAAGCCCGGAGGTGCTGGAGAAATATTTTGAACTTCAGAACATGCTGCAAAATCTCATTACCCCGGAAATGCAGAAAATCATGCAGGAGCTGCAACAGGCCTTACAGAAAATGGATGGCCGGAAAATTCAGCAGGCCATGCAGCGTTTGCAGGCCTCGGTGGAAGAATTTGAGCGTCAGATTGAACGGGCCTATGAGTTGTTCAAACAGGTAGAAATGGAACGACAACTGGATGAATTAACAAAGCTGGCCGAAAAGCTCAATGAACAGCAGCAGACGATTACTGAAAAACTCAACGAAGCGGCGCAAAGCCACCAGGCCCCACCCCGGGAATTAAGCAATCAGCAGTTGAATACCGAACGGGAATTTCAATTTTTAGAGCAAAAGCTGGAAAAAGCAGAGAAGTTTTTTGAGGAGAATCGGGCTACAACCGCGCAGAAATTAAAGCAAGTTCAGCAGTTTTCCCAGCGACAGAACATCCAGCAGCATATGCAGGAAGCCCGGCAACACATGCAGCAACAAAACAGTACCCAGGCGCTTACCAAAAGCCAGCAGGCGGAAAGCGATTTAAAAGCAATGCAGCAAATGTTGAAAGAAACCCAGCAGGAAATGGTGCAGGCTCAGAAAGAGAAATTGATGCGTGCAATGCAAAAAACCACCCGCGACTTACTGGAAGCATCCTTTACCCAGGAAGCCATTATGAAGGAAACGCGGCGGTTGTCGTTTTCCTCCCCCCTGATGACCCGTGTTGCCCGAAAAGAAGCCAACCTGAGAGAAAACCTGAATGCCGTCACGCAACAAATTGTTGAGCTGAGCCATCAAACCTTTTTCATTTCGCCCCAGATGAACCGAATTTTACAGCAAATTTACAACAACATGGAGCGGGCCCTAAAACAGATGGAAGAACGCAATCCCCACAGTGCTTCCAGTTACCAGCAAAAAGCCATGGCAGCAATGAACCAGGCCATCCTGAGCATGCAAAGCGCCATGAAACAACTGGCCCAATCCAGCTCTGCATCGGGATTTGAGGAATTTATGAAGCAATTGCAGCAAATGGCCCAGGCGCAGGGACAGGTCAATGAGCAGAGCATGAGTTTATTCCAGCAAATGCAACAGGGGAAATTGCAGTTAAGTGAAGATGCCCTGGCGCGATTGGCTGCCCAACAGGAAATGATTCGCCGTTCCCTGCAACAGCTTCAACAGGAACAGGGATACCGGCGCGATGTGACCGGCCGACTGGATGGCATTGCCCAGCAAATGGATGAGGTGGTAAAAGAATTAAAGCGGAGGCGCCTGGACCGAAAAGTCATTGAACGGCAGCAAAAAATTTTGTCGCGACTGCTGGAAGCACAAAAGTCC
>WGBF01000187.1 GCA_015494485.1 bacterium
GTTTCCCTTTATTGAACATCACGTGTTGTGAAATAAAAAACGGCTACCGCGCAGGTAGCCGTTTGTCGTTTTTGTGCTGTGTATGAATAGACGTTTACATTCGTTACTGTAACATGCCCGCGATTTTCCCAACAGGTTCCGCCAGAATGGTTAGGGATTTATGCCGTATGCCGCAGCACAATTTTACCGAACTGTTCACTTTTCCACATGCGTAAATACGCTGACCGGAATTCTGTTAATGGAAATACCCGGTCAATGGGTGGTTTGAGCTTGTGCACGTCGAACAGGCGCACCATTTCGCTGAAGTCCTGCGGTGTTCCCATGGTGGTGCCCTGCAGGGTAATTTGTTTCCAGAACATGCGCCGCTGGTCCAGTTTGGAGGGATTGCCCGCCGTCGCACCAAAAAATACAATGCGCCCGCCGGGATTGACAATGCGGGTCAGTTCAAAAAATCCGTCACCACCGGCGCTGTCAACAATCAGGTCAATGCCATTGGGTTCGGCCAGGGCCATAAGCTTTTCGCCCCATCCCTCTTCGTTGTAGTTGGCACCCCCCAGTGCTCCCAGATTCACGGCTTTTTTAATTTTTTCATCGGATCCGGACGTCACCAGAACCCGTGCGCCAGCCGCCAGCGCCATTTTTAACATCAATGTAGCCACACCGCCACCAATGCCGGTCAGCAAAACGGTTTCGCCGGCCTGGAGTTTTCCCTGGGTAAACAGCGCACGGTACCCGGTAAGTCCGCCCAGGGGAATGGCTGCGGCTTCTTCCATGGTTAAGTGTTCCGGCTTATCCACCACATTCTGAATGGGTACCACCACATATTCCGCCTGGGTGCCGTTGTCTGGTAATCCCAGAATTTTGTACTGGGAACTTTGAACGCGGGGGTTATTGCCCCAGTTCAAGGAAGGGTTAATTATCACCTGGCGCCCCACGCAGGAGGGGTCCACGCCTTCCCCCACCTCCCGGATAATACCGGCACCATCTGACCCCAGGATGACCGGGGTTTTAATGTTGGGATAACGCCCCTGAACAATCCACACATCCCGGTGGTTCAGCGCTGACGCCATGACTTCTACCAATACTTCACCCACACCGGGCTTGGGCGCCACCACCGTCTCCAGTTTCAGGTTTTCCAGACTCCCGGGCTGGGTAAGTACAACAGCTTGCATGGTTGCCATGGTTATTCTCCGTTCTTTTGGCAAAATGTATTTAAGGCCTGAATAATTTGCTGGCTAACGTCTTCCTGGGAATATCCCTCAATGCCTTCGCGGGGTAAAAACCACACCACCTCATTCCCGCGAAACAAAGCAATTGAGGGGGAAGAGGGCGGATACGGAATAAAGGAACGCACGGCATCCGTGGCTTTCCGGTCGTAGCCGGCAAACACGGTGGCAAGTTGGTCCGGTTGTGCGGCAGCCTGTTGTAAGGCTTCCAGAACAGCAGGGCGTGCCAGCGCACCGGCACATCCGCACATGGAATTAATCACAATCAACAGCGTTCCCGTGTTTTGGGAGATGAGTTCCCGGGCAGCTTCCGGGGTCCGCACCTCAACAAACCCGGCCTGGACCAGTTCATCCCGCATGGGTTTTACGAATTCATCTATGGACATCATTATTTTACTCCTTTCAATAATTTCGATTTAAATTACAGCGCCCATGGCTTATTTTCAAGATAATGAAAAACAATGGAGGCTTCCATGGATATTCAACAGCATTGTTGTGGACTACAAAAATTGTTTGATGATAAACAAGCCCGTAAGGATTTAAAACGGCTGTTTAAAAAGGGGCCCAATAAACCCACCCGATTGCTATTGCAGCAGCTGGAAAAGTTTAATTTGAAAGAAATGACGTTGCTGGACATTGGCGGTGGGGTTGGCGCGATTCAAAAGTATCTGGCGGAACGGGGCATTAAGGCCATTACGGATGTGGATGCTTCCCCGGCATATTTGCATGCGGCGGAGGAAACGGCAAAAAAATCCGGGTATTGGGAGCGGGCGCGGTTTATTTACGGCAATTTTGTGGAAAAAGCCCCTGCCATTGAACCGGCGGATATTGTGACCCTGGACCGCGTGTTGTGTTGTTTTCCTGATGTGGAGAGTCTGGTCCGGTATTCCGTGCAAAAGGCTCGCCGGTTGTATGGGGTGATTTTCCCGCGGGACAACTGGATTGTAAAATTGGGAGTAATGGTGCTCAATGTGTTTCTTATGCTAATGCGCAATCCGTTTCGAACCTACGTGCATTCCACTGAAATGGTGGACGCCATTGTGCTTGCCCATGGATTTAAACCAGCGTATCAGGCGTATGCCGGCCCCTGGCAGGTGCGGCTATACGAGCGGCACGTGTAATAAAATTTCCCGGGCAATCGTCATGGATTGCCCGGGTTGGAAATCATTCCGAAGGCCTGATCATTTTTTCCGGCCGGACCCATTCGTTGAATTGTTCTTCCGTTAAGTAGCCCAATTCAATGGCAGCTTGTTTGAGGGTTTTATCCTCCCGCCAGGCTTTCAGCGCAATTTCGGCTGCCTTGTCGTAACCG
Organism: bacterium; assembly: GCA_015494485.1. Classification (GTDB taxonomy): domain Bacteria; phylum Calditrichota; class Calditrichia; order RBG-13-44-9; family J042; genus WGBF01. Next base: position 2,539 of record WGBF01000187.1, read on the forward strand.
ATGTGCCGGTTCAGGGCGGTTACCAGCATGAGGGAATTTTCCACATGCTCCTTTATTTTTTTCAAATTGGGAGTAATGCCGTCCACGGCCCTTTCTTTGAATGAACGACAGGCATCCCCCAGTAAAATAATGGATTGCAGAATATTGAAAATGATGACCGGTTTGAACACGTTCAGTTCAAAATTTCCCTGAGAGCCGGCAAATGCTACCGTTGCGTCGTTACCAAACACCTGGGCGGCAACTTGCATGACCATTTCGCTCTGGGTGGGGTTTACTTTTCCGGGCATAATAGAGCTGCCAGGTTCATTGGCTGGCAGGATGATTTCGGCCAACCCACTGCGGGGACCACTGGCCAACCAGCGAATGTCATTGGCAATTTTGAACAATGCACCGGCCAGTGTTTTCAGGGCACCGGACAGTTCCACCAGCGGATCATGGGCAGCCAGACCGGCGAATTTATTCCGCGCCACTTTAAATTTGTGCCCCGTAATGGCGCTGATTTCTTCGACCATCATCTGGTCATATCCTTTTTTGGTGTTTAAGCCGGTTCCCACCGCCGTACCGCCAATGGGCAGTTCGGACAGATGTTTGAGGGTACTGGCAATGGCTTCATGGGCCTGCTGGACCTGGAAGGCATAGCCGGAAAATTCCTGTCCCAGCGTTAAGGGCGTGGCATCCATTAAATGGGTACGCCCGATTTTAATGATGTCCTTAAATGCTTCCGCTTTTGCTTCCAGTGCTTTTTGCAAATCAATAAGCGGCTGGTGCAAATGCCCTTTGAGTGTTAGCACGGCTGCAATGTGCATGCTGGTCGGAAAGGTATCGTTGGTGGATTGGGACATGTTCACGTGGTCATTGGGATGTACGGGGCTTTTGGTGCCAATTTCCCCGCCCATGAGTTCAATGGCGCGGTTGGCGATAACCTCGTTCATGTTCATATTAAACTGCGTACCGCTTCCGCTCTGCCAGATGACCAGCGGAAAGTGCTCGTCCCATTTCCCGGCAATTACTTCATTTGCAGCGGTTTCAATGGCTTTGGCCCGTTCTGCATCCAGCAATCCCAGTTTATGATTTACCCGCGCAGCGGCTTTCTTGACAATGGCGTGGGCGCGGATAAATTCCCGGGGGAACCGCTCAGAACCAATTTTAAAATTTTCCACAGCACGTTGTGTTTGCGCGCCGTAATATTTGTCTTCCGGAACCAGTACTTCGCCAAGTGCATCTTTTTCTTTACGCATGGTTATTGCCCTCATCTGTTAAATGTTCTGCGTTTCAAATATTTTATACCCCTTTCGGTGCAAAAAATTAAGAACATTTCAATTTGTTTTGAAAATCTTTTTAAATTAAGTAATTGTTACGCGGGAATTGAATGCAGAAGAAAGGATTGACTTTGGAATCGGCGAAAAAGCAGAAGATTGTGTTTATCCATAAAGGCATGCGTTCCTTTGTAAAAAAGGATTATCAAATACTGGCAAACCATTATCGGGTGGAAGAATTTGGCTACACGGCTCCAAAGGGATTGGTGATAAATTTGTGGTATCAATTAAAATTGTTGGGGTGGCTTCTTCGCCATTTACCCGGAAGTAAACTGGTGTACATCTGGTTTGCGGGGTATCACTCCTTTTTGCCGGTCTTGTTGGGAAGATTAATGAAAAAAAAGATTTTGATTGCCATCGGTGGGTACGAAACAACCTACATTCCGGAAATCCGCTATGGGGTGTTTTCCAATCCGTTGCGCTCCTTCATGGCACGATTTTCATTTAAACAGGCCCATCTGTTGTTGCCGGTGGACAATTCCATTTTGGAAAATCTGAAACGATTTATTCCGGATTTACAAACCCCCAGCCGGGAGTTCGATTTTGGTTACGACGCCACGTTCTGGAAGCGCATTGCCCCCAAGGAGACAATGGTACTGACCGTCGCTTCGTTAAATTCCGAAGTGGTTTTTCGCCGGAAGGGGATTGATTTATTTATTGAAACGGCGCGGCTGTTGCCGGATATTATGTTTGTCATCGTTGGGGTCGAAGATGCTGTGCGAGGGTTAATCCCGGATTTACCCAATATTCAGGCGTTGCCGGCAACGGATGCTCAGGGGTTACGGAAGTATTACTCCCGTGCAAAAGTATATGCCCAGTTTTCCATGTACGAAGGATTCCCCAATGTGGTCAGTGAAGCCATGTTGTGTGAATGTATTCCGGTGGTTACCGCGGTGAGTGGTATGCCCCGGCAGGTTGGTGAATGTGGGTTTGTTCTGCAGGAGCGGGATGCACACCAGGCGGCAGCGTTAATTCAGAAAGCACTCCAGGCGCCCCCGGAACGAGGTCAGCAGTGTCGTCAACGAATGGTTGAACATTTCCCCTTTAACAAGCGGGAAAAGGAATTGCTGGAAATTGTCGGGCAGTATGTGTGAAAGTAAATATTAATCAGGAATAGAAAAGACGATGCCATCGAAGGATGAAAAAATTTTTGTAACACGCCCGAATTTGCCCCCTCTGGAAGAATTTCTGCCCTATCTGGAAAAAGTTTGGGAAAGCAGGTTTCTTACCAATAATGGGCCATTCCATCGCCAATTTGAAGCCGAGCTTTCGCGGTTTTTGGGTGTCGATTATCTCTCTTTATTTGCCAATGGAACATTAGCGCTGGTAACCGCTTTACAGGCGTTGCGGATTACGGGTGAAGTTATTACAACCCCGTATAGTTTTGTGGCAACTGCCCATGCATTGTACTGGAACGGAATCCGGCCAGTGTTTGTGGATGTGGAACCGGATTATTTAACCATCGACCCCGCCAAAATTGAACCGGCAATTACGCCGCACACCACAGCAATTCTGGGTGTTCATGTGTATGGAAATCCCTGTAAAATGGAGCAAATTCAGGAAATTGCTGATACGTTTGGGTTGCACGTTATTTACGATGCCGCTCATGCCTTTGGCGTTACATATAAAGGACAGTCCGTATTACGATATGGAGACCTGTCGATATTAAGTTTCCATGCTACAAAGGTATTTACCACCTTCGAAGGCGGCGCCATTATTGCTCAGAATGAAAAATTAAAGGAACGTATCGATTATTTGAAGAATTTTGGCTTTGCCAATGAAGTGACCGTCATTGGTCCGGGTATCAACGCCAAAATGAACGAATTCCAGGCAGCGCTGGGGTTGTTGCAATTAAAATATGTTCAACAATACATTGAACAACGGAAACAAATCAGTTTGCGCTATCAGGAAATTTTTGAAAAAATACCTGGCATTCGTGTATTGCCCCATCCGGGAGAAATAGAATATAATTTTGCTTACTTTCCAATTTTTATTGATGAAAAAGTATATGGCACATCCAGGGACGCCATGTATGAAATATTAAAGCAACACAATATTTACGCCCGGCGGTATTTTTATCCCCTGATTACCCACTTTCCACCCTACCGGGGATATGAATCTGCCCGTCCGGAACATCTGCCCGTAGCGGAAAAAGTCAGCCGGGAGGTATTGTGTTTGCCATTGTACGCGGATTTAAAACCTGAAGTAGTCGAACAAATTGGAGATATTTTTAAACAGCATGCTCCCTAAACCCAATCTACAATCTCCAATTGTTGCCATAATGCAGCCCTATCTCTTTCCATATATTGGGTATTTTCAGTTAATGGCATTGGTTGATGTTTTTGTGGTATTCGATGATGTTCAGTATATTCGGCGGGGGTGGATTAACCGCAACCGCATTTTGGTAAATGGAAAAGCCCAGTGGTTTACAATCCCGGTAAAAAAAATGCCGCGGGATGCCCTGATTAATCAGGGGCAGTTTCTTATTGATGACCGTGTTCGGAATAAAATATTACGGACGCTGGAAACCCAGTATAGAAAGGCCCCGTTTTTTAAAATGACATTTCGCTTAGTAGAGGAAACTTTGAATTATCCAGATACAGCGATTGTCCCGTTCTTAGTCCATCACTTTGAATTAATAAAAAATTATTTAAACATAAAAACGCCCCTGAAGCTTAGCAGCCATCTGGATTACAATCGTGGTGCTAATGCTGAAGAGAAAATTATTCACATTAGTAAAAT
>WGBF01000188.1 GCA_015494485.1 bacterium
GGGATGAGGTAATCCCCACCAGTTTTTTGTTGGAATCATACGACTTTAAAGGCCAACCCCATCAGGTACCGAAATACCGGTCACCGGCGTCGCCCAGGCCAGGGAGGATGTAGCCTTTATCATTCAACTGGCGGTCCAGTGCCGCCGCAAAAATTGGAACGTCAGGGTGGGCTTCTAGCACGGCCTGTACCCCTTCCGGGGCGGCGATGATGGCCAGCATTTTCAGATGCTGAACGCCGGTGGTTTTCAGCTTGTCCACTGCCGCCACTGCACTCCCACCCGTGGCCAGCATGGGGTCCAGCAAAAACACATCCATGGTCTCAATCCCGGGTGGAAAACGCCGGTAATAATCCACCGGCTGAAGGGTTTCTTCGTTGCGGTACATTCCCAACATGCCCACATGAGCCTGGGGGGCAATCTGTAAAATACCATTGACCATCCCCAGCCCAGCCCGTAAAATGGGTACCAGCGCAATGGGGCGTGCCAGTTTTTGCGCTGCTGTTGTTTCCAGCGGGGTTTCCACTTCCGCCGGCGCCAGGGGCAGGTCCCGACTGGCTTCCCAGAACAACGCCTGGCTGATGGCCTCAATCAAACGACGAAATTTTGCAAAATGGGTATGTTTATCGCGAATACCGCGCAGCTTATCGTGCAATAGGGGATGGTTGACGACGGTTAGATTGGGAAATGCGCTCATATTCCTCCCAGAATGTTTTTTCAATTGTGGATTTTACCGTTTCGATAAAAGCATCCCGGCTGTTCAAATCAAATTGGGTGCTGTCCACCGGAGGGTGAATCACCATTTTTACCCGGCCGGGGTTTAAATTCAACGTCTTCGGGGGCAGAATTTCGTACGTGCCCACCAGGGTTATTGGCAATACCGGCAGACCGGTTTGCAACGCCACCATAAAGGGGCCCTTCTTGAAGCGGTGAATATTCCCGTCCCGGCTGCGGGTGCCTTCCGGAAACGCCAGCAGGGAAATGTGATGTTTGCGTAAAATGCGCTCCGCTTCCTTAAGCGTAGCAATGGCCTGATGTCGGTTGCTGCGGTCCACTTTCAACACGCCGGCAGCTTTCATTCCCCAGCCAAAAAAGGGGATCTTAAACAGTTCTTTCTTGGAAATAATGGTCATCTTCAGGGGCAGATAACCAACCACCACCGGAATGTCAAAATGGCTTTGATGGTTGCCCACAATAATGTAGGATTGATTCGGTTGCACATGTTCCAGCCCCTGCACCTCGACTTTCACCCCGGCAAACAAGAGCACCAGGCGGGACCAGGTTTTCATGACCCATTGATTAATGGGGGAATAGGGGCGAATCATTCCCACCGCCATCACGATGATCGCACCGACAATCGTAATGACAACCAGGAGAAGCGCAAAAACCGCGCTGTGCAGGAGCCCAAGAACGCGTTTCAATTCCAAAAATCCTGTCTAATATTCCCGCTTGATAATATTAAATCCCGTGTATTTTCGCAAGGGTTCCGGCACCACCACCGTTCCTTCATCCGTCTGGAAGTTTTCCAGAATCGCCACCATCAAACGCGGTGTTGCCAGTCCGGAAGCATTCAACGTGTGCACAAATTCCGGTTTACTGGTCTGAGTACGCTTAAACCGGATGTTCATGCGCCGCGCCTGAAAATCTTCAAAATTGCTGCAACTGGATGCCTCCAGCCAGCGCTTTTCCGCCGGTGCCCACACTTCCACGTCGTAACACTTGGCGGCAGCAAAACTCAAATCCCCGGTACACAACTCCACCACCCGGTAAGGAATTCCCAGCAATTCCAGAATACGGGTGGCATCCGCCAGCAGTTTTTCGTGCTCCGCGTAGGAATCTTCTGGGCGGGTAAATTTTACCAGCTCCACTTTGTTGAACTGATGCAGGCGCAACAACCCGCGGGTGTCCTTCCCCCAGGAACCGGCTTCCCGGCGGAAACAGGCGGTGTACGCACAATATTTCAGGGGAAGGTCATCGTTGTGCAGTATTTCATCGCGGTGGAGATTGGTTACCGGCACCTCTGCCGTGGGGATTAAAAACAGGTCGTCTTTTTCCACGTAGTACATATCTTCCCGCAATTTGGGAAGCTGACCGGTACCGCGCATGCTTTCCGGGTTAACCAGAAAGGGCGGAAACACTTCCGTGTAGCCATGTTCGCGGGTGTGGACATCCAGCATAAAATTAATTAATGCCC
>WGBF01000189.1 GCA_015494485.1 bacterium
TGGTGCAAGCAGCGTTAATGGGGGCGGACATTTGCACCATTCCCCATAAAGTAATTAACCAGTTGTTCAAGCATCCACTCACGGACATCGGCATCGAAAAATTCCTGGCAGACTGGAAAAAGATTCAATAATTCGGAGATAAACGGGAATGAAAAAAACACTCCTTGTTGGGCTTATTGTGGGGGTAGCGGTAGGTTATTTTTTGTTTGGGCCCTCCGGTAAAGAACACAACAATTCCAATACGGTGGATACGGCCCTGGCATCCCCCCTGTATGCGCAGCAGAACGGGCATGAAACAGCTACCGACCGCTCCCTGCGCGAAACGCCCATTACCCGTGCCGTTGCCAAAGTGAGTCCGGCTGTGGTGGGCATTAATGTGTTGCAGGTGCGCCGCTACGTTCAACGGGCTCCGTTTATTATTGATGACCCCCTGTGGCGGGCGATTATGCCCGATTTGTTCCGCGACCGGGTGATTGAACAACGGGTAAAGGCCCTGGGGTCGGGGTTTATTATTTCTTCCGATGGCTATTTGGTTACCAATGAGCATGTGGTACACAATGCAGTAAAAGTTGTTGTTACCATGACCGATGGCAGTCGCCACGAAGCCGAAATTGTTGGTACCGATTGGGTGACGGACATCGCGTTGTTAAAAATTGACGGGGACAATTTTCCCTATATTCCCATGGGCGATTCGGATGATTTGCTGGTCGGGGAATGGTCCATTGCGCTGGGCAACCCGTTCGGCTTGTTTGAATTGAGCAACGAACCGATTGTGACAGTGGGTGTAATCAGCGCGGTAAACCAGGATTGGGGCCGCACCGATGACGGCCGCCTGTACATGGACATGATTCAAACCAGTGCTGCGATTAATCACGGCAACAGCGGTGGGCCGCTGGTCAACGTGCTGGGCGAAGTCATTGGCATGAATACGTTTATTTACACCGGCAGTGCCGCCAACGAAGGGTTTGTGGGGATTGGATTTGCCATTCCCATCAATAAAGTGAAGGAAGTGGTAAACACCATTAAAGAAAAAGGCGGTATTAATCGCGATTGGTGGCTGGGCATTTTAAAGGTGCAGGATGTCAATCCGTTTCTGATTGCTGCATTAGGATTGAGGGTAGATTACGGGGCTATTATTGCCCAGATTGAACGCGGCAGTCCGGCCTATCGCGCGGGGTTACGCCCCGAGGATGTAATTATTGCAGTAAACGGCAAGCCGGTACACAATGCCGATGAGCTGATTAATCGGTTAGAAAATATGGACCTGAAAGTTGGGGACCAGCTAACGTTTACGATTGTTCGTGGGGATGAAAAGTATGACGTTACGGTTACCCTGGAAGCCATGAAAAAATAAAGGTTACGTATGATTGAACGGTACACATTGCCGGAAATCGGGCGGATCTGGGAAGAAGAAAATAAATTTCGGATCTGGCTGGAAATTGAAATACTGGCGTGTGAGGCGCAAGCCAAGGCGGGGCGTATTCCCGCGGAAGCGGTGGAAACAATCCGCCAGAAAGCCAACTTTGACGTGCGGCGTATTCAGGAAATTGAAGCCCAGGTGCACCACGATGTTATTGCCTTTTTAACCAATGTGGCGGAATACGTGGGCGAGCCGGCCCGTTACATTCACTACGGCATGACTTCTTCCGACGTGCTGGATACCGCCCTGGCGGTTCAAATGAAGCAGGCGGGAGAATTAATCGCTGCCAAATTGAAACAATTTGAATCTTTGCTGGCTGAGAAAGCACTGGAATACAAGGATGTCCTGCAGGTGGGGCGAACCCATGGGGTGCATGCCGAACCCATCACCTTTGGGTTTAAAATTGCGGTGTGGTACGATGAAATACGCCGCCACCGGCAGCGATGGCAGCAGGCTGTAGAACGGGCGGCCGTGGGGAAAATCTCCGGTGCGGTGGGGACGTTTGACCATCTGGACCCGGAGGTGGAAGCGTATGTGTGTGAAAAACTGGGCTTAAAGCCAGCACCCATTTCCACCCAGGTAATCCAGCGCGATGTTCACGCCGAATACGTGGCTGTTCTGGCTCAAATTGCTGCCACGCTGGAAAAAATTGCGGTGGAAATCCGCCACCTGCAACGCACGGAAGTGCTGGAAGTGGAAGAACCGTTCGGGAAGGGGCAAAAAGGGTCCTCCGCCATGCCCCACAAAAAAAATCCTATTTTAACGGAACGCATTACCGGAATGGCCCGGCTGCTGCGGGGAAATCTGGTTGCTGCGCTGGAAAACGTGGCGCTGTGGCATGAGCGGGATATTTCCCACTCTTCCGTGGAACGGGTTATTTTACCCGATGCCACCATCACGGTGTATTACATGCTGACCAAAATGTACCAGGTCATTCAGGGAATGGTGGTGCATCCGGATCGCATGGAGAAGAATTTAAATCTCACCAACGGGTTGATTTTCTCTCAGGCGGTGTTGTTGTCTCTGGTGGAAAAGGGCATTTCCCGGGAGGATGCGTACCGCCTGGTGCAACGCAATGCCATGAAAGTGTGGGAAGGTGCGGGCGATTTTCCATCCGTGTTGAAGCAGGATGCAGAAGTGCTGCAGTATTTATCGGCGGAGGAGATTGACCGCATTTGCAACCTGCAACATCGCCTGCGGAACATTGACCGCATTTTCGAACGGCTTGGCTTGTTGAACAATAGATGAAACATATGGCGAACAATACATTAAAACCAAAACGAATGGAGGTGTTAGAGTGGAAATCAAAGATGTCTTGGTAGAAGGTACGACGAAGAAAGTATTTACTACCAGCAACGCCGATGAAGTACTGATTGAATTTCTGGATACCCTGCCTTCGCATCTGGCCAAAAAGAAAGAAACGGTAAAGGGTAAAGCGGCTATTAACAATGCCATTTCTTCCTTTTTATTTGAATATCTGGGCAGTTACAACATCCCCAATCATTATGTGAAAAAACACGACGAAAAGAGCATGCTGGCCAAGCGGCTGGAGATGCTGCCAATTACCTTTCACATCTGGAATGTAGCCGGGGATGATCTGGTGGAACGTTTTGGGTTTGAAAAATACCAGGTGCTGGAATATCCGGTGATTGAAATGACGCTGAAAAATGAAAAATTGAATTTCCCCTTTATTAATGAATACCATGCTTACGCGTTAAAAATCAGCAACCGCAGCGAAATGGACCAGATGACCCGCATTGCCACCAAAGTTAATGCGGTGCTCAAATCTTATTTTCAGCGCCGTCGGTTAATGCTGGGCGACATTCGCCTGGAATTCGGACGGGCGGGCAATGCAATTTTTCTGGGCGATGAAGTATCGCCGGATACCTTTGTGTTGTACGAACTGGACGACAAAGGCCAGGTTGTCAATCCGGATAAATTCCAGATTAAAGGTTCCAAAAAACTGGATGTGTATCAGGCCTATTATGACCTCTTTTTTAACAAATAAACGCTTTGTTCTTTGAGGTAAAAACAATAATTTTCCTTCTCCCCGCAGGTGGGAGAAGGAAAATAAATATCAGGTTGAATTGACACGGAGTCCATGCGCTTGATTGCTAAAGAAGGTTTACCCCTGATTCTCGGTACCCTGGGATTGACATTGGTATTTGCCATTCTCGGGTTCTTTTTTCGTCACATGGCCTGGTGGATATTGACAGCCATTTTTGCACTCCTGACGTTATTTAATCTGTATTTTTTCCGGGATCCCGAACGGCAGCCGCCGGATGATCCGCATGCCATTGTTTCTCCGGCGGACGGTACCATTGTGGAAATAAAAGAAACAGAGGAGCCGGAGTACTTTCACGGCAAGGTGCGGCAAATCAGCATTTTCCTGTCAGTATTTAACGTTCACGTGAATCGGATTCCCATTTCCGGGAAAGTGGATTACGTGGTGTATCATAAGGGAAAATTTTTAGCTGCGTTTAAGGAAAAAGCTTCCCTGGACAATGAGCAGACGGCTATTGGCATTAGCGATCCCTACGGGCGCCGGGTATTGTTTAAACAAATTGCCGGTTTAATTGCCCGGCGCATTGTCTGTAACGTCAGCGAAGGGCAGGAAGTAACCGTTGGTCAGCGCATGGGGCTTATCCGCTATGGTAGTCGGGTGGACGTGTTTTTTGATTTAAGTGCCCGGGTGCTGGTCAAAAAGGGACAGAAAGTTGTTGGGGGCGAAACGGTATTGGCGCGCTTTAGCGACGAACCGTCCGATGAAGCCACGGCGGAAACCGTCCAGGAATATCCGGTGGTGGAAACGGTGGAGGAATAGTGAGGAGCCTGGTGGCAAATTCAAATCGAATTCTACATGCAAGGCAGAGGGGATTTCATGGCGGGTAGTCGTGTACGGGCAGGCCTGGTGCCCAGCTTTTTTACCATGGCTAATATGTTCTGTGGGTATTTTTCCATCATTTTAGCAGCGGGACAGCATTTTATTCCGGCGGCGTGGTTAATTGTGGCTGCGGGTATCCTGGATACGTTGGACGGCAAACTGGCCCGCCTCACCAAAACTTCTTCCCCCTTCGGTGTGCAATATGATTCGTTGGCCGATGTGGTCTCCTTTGGTGCGGCACCTGCTGCCCTGAGCTATTTTGTTTACTTTCAGCAATGGGGAACCATTGGATTGCTGGTCAGTTTTATTCCGCTGGTGTTTGGGTCCCTGCGGCTGGCCCGGTTTAACGTGCGCCTGAAAGGATTTGACAAAGAATTTTTTGAGGGCTTACCCATTCCGGCCGCGGCAATTACCATCAGTACTTTTGTGATTTTTGCCTACCACTTTTGGCACGGACTGCGCTGGGGTAAAGCATTCTTTTTTATGCTGTTACTGGTGTCCACCCTGATGATTACCAATATTCGCTACGAAAAAATGCCCAATTTCAGCCTGCGAACCAGCCGCGGTAACCGGATTAAAATTCTCATTGTTGTTGTGGGCACCCTGCTGATTTTCCTGTTTCCGCAGGAAAGTTTCTTCCCGATTGCTATTATTTACGTGCTCTCCGGAATAGTGCGGGCCTTTTTTAAATTGTTCAGTGATGATGAGGTGGTTGAAAATCAAATACAGGGAACCCAGGAATGAAATGGCAGATTAAGGTAAAATTAAAACCCGGTATTTTAGACCCACAGGGGAAAACGGTGAACCACGCGCTGCACCATCTGGGCTTTCACCAGATAAAAGAGGTGCGCATTGGCAAACTCATGGATATTGAAATGGAAGATATGCCGGAGGCCGAAGCGCGTAAAATTCTGGAAGAAGCCAGCCGCAAACTGCTGGCCAATCCGGTGGTTGAAGAATTTGAAATTGAGGGACCGTTGCCGTGAAAGCAGGTGTGGTTATTTTTCCCGGATCCAACTGCGACCGCGATGCCTTTGAAGCCCTGAAACTAATGGGCTATCAGGTGGATTACATCTGGCATCAGGAAACCAATTTAACAGGCTACGATTTGATTGTCCTGCCCGGCGGGTTTTCCTACGGGGACTATCTGCGGGCGGGCGCTATTGCGCGATTTTCGCCTGTTATGCAGGAAGTTGTGCGGTTTGCGGGAAAGGGTGGTAAAGTACTGGGTATTTGTAATGGATTTCAAATTTTAACGGAAGCGGGACTGTTACCGGGCGCCCTGCTCCGCAACGAAAGTTTGCGCTTTGTGTGCAAATACGTCACGGTACGGGTGGAAAATACTAATACCACCTTCACCCACAAAATCACCGAACAACGGCCCCTTCGGATTCCCATTGCTCACGGGGAAGGCAATTATTTTGTGGATGATGAGACCCTTGCGGAATTGAAGGCCAACAATCAAATTGTGTTCCGCTATGTGGATGAGCATGGAGAGCCTACACCCGAGGCCAATCCCAATGGTTCCCGGGAAAACATTGCCGGGGTAATCAATCGGGAGGGCAATGTGTTGGGCATGATGCCCCACCCGGAGCGTGCCGTGGAAGCCATACTGGGAAGCGAGGACGGCCGCTTTATTTTTGAATCGCTTCTGGCCGGCTAAGCCAAACGCATTATTACTGCAGGCAGGAAAGCCTGTGTTGATGTCCGTTAAATGAATGGCAGGAACAAGTTCAATTAGTTAAAAAGGAGCCCCCATGAGACGCAAAGGTCTGGGATATGTTTTAGTGGTTGTACTGCTGGGCGCAATTATTGGAACGGTATTGGGGGAGGTATTGGGTCTTATTTTACCTGCAGGGGTGGTCCGGGATTTCTTCCTGAAATCTGCGACGTTCAGCGTGGGACCCGCCGCGTTAAACTTGATTATGTTCAGTATTACCCTGGGCTTTTCGCTTAAAATTAATGTAATCGGGATTTTGGGGATTGCCATTGCAGCCTACTTGTTGAAATATGCCACCTGAATATTCCTGAATGGGCAAAATCCCGGGGCATACCCCGGACGGGAATACCATGACACACAACACGTCATCAATATACATTCTTGGCATTTCTGCCTATTATCACGATTCCGCAGCCTGTCTGTTGAAAGACGGGGAAATTATCGCCGCCGCGCAGGAGGAGCGATTCACCCGTAAAAAACACGATCCGGATTTTCCCCGCCATGCCATTCAGTATTGCCTGCATGAGGGTGGCATTCCCATGAACCGGGTGGACTACGTGGCGTTTTACGACAAACCGTTCATTAAATTCAACCGAATTCTGGAAACTTATTTTTCGTATGCCCCACGCGGTATCCGGTCGTTTTTAAAAGCCATGCCGTTATGGTTGCGGAAAAAATTGTGGATTCCGGACCTGATTCACAAGGAACTGGGCTATTCCGGTAAAATTTTATTCCCCGAACATCACGAATCCCACGCGGCGTCGGCCTTTTTTCCGTCGCCATTCGAGCGGGCTGCTTTTCTAACCATTGACGGCGTGGGGGAATGGGCAACGGCATCCTACGGTGTGGGGGAGGGCAATCGCGTTCGCATTCTAGCGGAGCTTCACTTCCCGCACTCTCTGGGTTTGTTGTATTCGGCGTTCACGTATTTTACCGGTTTTAAGGTAAACTCCGGGGAGTACAAAGTAATGGGTCTGGCACCGTACGGGGAACCCCGCTATGTGCAGACCATTTACGACCACCTGATTGATTTAAAGGAAGACGGGTCGTTTAAAATGAACATGGAATATTTTGATTATCCCGCCGGATTGCGTATGACCAACGAAAAATTTGCCCGCCTGTTTGATGGACCGCCCCGCACGCCGGAAAGTCCCCTTACCCAGCGGGAAATGGATCTGGCCCGTTCCATTCAGGAAGTGACGGAAAAAATTATGCTACGAATGGCGCGCCACGTTAAAAAAGAAACGGGGGAAAAGTACCTGGTGATGGCCGGTGGGGTTGCGCTGAACTGCGTGGGGAACGGGAAGTTATTGCGGGAAAGCATTTTTGATGATATCTGGATTCAGCCTGCTGCGGGAGATGCCGGCGGTGCGCTGGGAGCCGCGTATATTGTCCATTACCACTATTTGAACAATCCGCCGCTTCCAAAAACAGGCCGCGATTTGCAAAAAGGGTCCTACCTGGGGCCCCGGTATTCCAATGATGAGATTCAGGCCTTTCTGAAAGAACACGGCTTACCCCATCAGCTGGTTGAACGGGAGGAATTACTGGACCGCGTCAGTGATTATTTAATTGAAGGCAAAGTGATTGGCTGGTTTCAGGGGCGAATGGAATTTGGTCCCCGGGCGTTGGGAAACCGATCCATCATCGGCGATGCACGCTCCCCGGAAATGCAGCGCAAAATGAATCTTAAAATCAAATTCCGGGAGAGTTTTCGGCCGTTTGCGCCGTCAGTACTGGCGGAAAAAGCCGGCGAATGGTTCGAGCTGGATCGCGAGAGTCCCTACATGTTACTGATAGCGGAGGTGAAAGCCGATAAACGCCGCCCGGTTTCGCCCAAGGAGGCAAACCGGTGGGGGATTGAAAAATTAAACGTGGTGCGGTCTGAAATCCCTGCTGTTACCCATGTGGATTACACCGCCCGCATTCAAACCGTACGCCGGGAGGACAATCCCCTGTACTACGATTTAATTCACGCCTTTTACCGCAAGACCGGCTGCCCGGTCATTGTGAACACGTCGTTTAATGTGCGCGGGGAACCGATTGTGGCTACCCCTCTGGATGCCTACAAATGTTTTATGCGAACCGAAATGGATGTGCTGGTGTTGGGCAATTACATTCTGGTGAAAGATGACCAGCCGGAATTTCACGAAACCATTGATTGGAGGGAAGTGTATGAGCTGGATTAGCGATGTACGGTCGCAGCTTGGTGCACTGGACACATCTCCAAAAAGTCTGCGCAAATTTGCCCACACCGTTGGAATTGTTTTTCTCCTCCTGGGTGGATATGCCTGGTGGAAGCAGCCGTTTTCCAACCTGGCCGTAGTATTGGGCAGTGTAGGACTGGTGTTGAATATTGCCGGCCTGGTGTACCCCGCTGTGCTTCGCCCGGTGTACCGGTTATGGATGGGGGCTGCGTTTGCCATGGGATGGCTGGTTTCCTATATCATTTTGGTGGTTTTCTATTATGGGGTAATTACCCCGGTGGCCATCGCCCTGCGCATTCTGGGCAAGCAATTTCTGGACATCGATTTTCGCCGAAAGCAACAAAGTTACTGGATACGGCGGGACACTTCCAAAAAGGTGGATTACGAGAAAATGTATTAATTGGCAGAAAGGAAGTGCCCGTAAACCCATTTTCACCCACCACCCCGTAAAAATTTCATTTCCATTAAGCCTAAAATAACCATAAATTAACCCACCTTAATTTTTGAAAGGAGATAGGGATGTTTGGATTAGGCCCAAGTGAGTTAATCATCATCTTTGTGGTCATCATTATTTTGTTTGGCCCAAAGCGTTTGCCGGAATTGGCCCGGTCTCTGGGAC
>WGBF01000190.1 GCA_015494485.1 bacterium
GGTAATGGAGGGCAAGTATGTGTTGGTACGGGGATTGGGAGAACGGTACTCCAATACCCAGTTGAACGGAGCGGAATTACCCACTTCGGATCCAGATAAAAAGGCATTCCAATTTGATCTACTACCAACAGCATTATTGGACAATATTGTTACTGTTAAAACATTTACACCGGACAAGCCTGGTAATTTTAGCGGGGGTTTAGTGAATATTAACACCCGTTCTTACCCAGAGTCATTTACCCTGAATTTCTCTAACTCCATTGCTTACAACACAGAAACATCTCTCAATAATAACTTTTTATCCACTATTCAAGGTGGCAGAGATTGGTTGGGCATGGATGATGGTACACGTGCCCTCCCTAAAATACTTCGGGATAATACAGTAAAAATTCCTTCTGAAATTGAAGCACGGACCAACCCTGAAGCCGCACAGATATTAGACCAACTCTCGAAATCTTTTTTACCGGAAATGAGCCCCAGGCAACGCACTGCACCATTAAATCAAAATTATTCCATTGCTATGGGAAACCGTCTTTCTCTTTTTGGGCGTCCTTTGGGGTATTTGTTCAGTTTATCTTACAAAAGCGGTGCAAAATATTATGAAAACGGGAAAGTTGCACGATGGAAACTTACCGGAAAGGTGGAGACCAATGATTCCCTAACCAATCTGGTGGACCTGTCAGACCGACGGGGAGTCCAGGCAGTACTATGGGGTGGATTAGGAACATTTTCCTATAAACTGAGTCCTTATCACCAATTTCATTTCAACATGCTGTTTACCCGAAGCGGTGAGAATGAAGCCAGATATCTGGTTGGGCGGTGGCCGGAACAGTTTTTGGATAACCCCAATGCTTTTTTTGAAACCCGCGCACTTCATTATACTCAGCGAATGTTACAATCCTATCAGGTTCAAGGCCGACACGTGTTTCCGGCATTAAATAAATTAGAAATGGAGTGGAATGTTACCGCAAATACCACTCTTCAAAATGAACCGGATGTGCGGTTTTTTTCAGACAATTTTGCCATTCGGAAATTCCAGGGGCGGGATACCGTGCTCTACAGTATTTCCCCTTCCATTTATCAACGCCCAGGCCGTTATTTTCGGGATTTGACTGAGATTTCACGCACTATGAATCTGAAATTCACCATTCCCTTTAAAATCTGGAATGGTACAACAGCCAAGTTTGCCTCCGGAGCGTATTACCTGGAAAAAAATAGAACATTCCGCGAACGATTATTTGAATACCGACAGGGTAGCACTATTCGCTATACCGGTGATCCCCAATCCTTTTTTGCCACCAATAATACCGGCATTATTGGTTACGATAGCCTACGGAACCGCTATATTTTTGGAAATTATATTCAAGAATCATTAAACGCCCTTGGTGGGAATTATGATGGCTACGAAAACATTACTGCTGGTTTTTTTATGGTGGATTTACCACTGTATTCCCACCTGCGTTTTATTGGTGGCTTGCGGTATGAAACTACCCGACTCACCGTTTCTGACATTGATACTGCCGGCTATCTAAATACCAATGATTGGCTCCCTTCCGTAAATCTGGTGTATACCATTTTCCCCAATTCGAATTTACGCTTGGCATACGGAAAAACACTGGCTCGCCCCAATTTCCGCGAAAAGGCTCCTTATGCCAGCTACCTTTTTATGAATGACGTCATTTTCCAGGGGAACATTGGCTTGCAGCGGACATTGATTGACAATTACGATGTCCGATTCGAATGGTTTCCCCGCTCCGGGGAGCTCATTGCTATCAGCGGATTCTACAAATATTTCAATCAACCCATCGAACGTGTCATCAATTTGCTGTATGCTTCAGAAGGAGCCATAGTAAAATATGAAAATGTGGACCACGCAGTCGTATATGGTATGGAACTGGAAGTACGCAAGCAATTGGACGAAATATGGTCTGCGTTAAAACATTTTGCTGTAGCAACAAATATTTCCCTTATTCATTCCCGGGTCAATATTCCTGCGGATGAGCTTCGTTTAATTCGGGAACTAAATCCCAATGCAGCGGATACCCGGCCATTACAGGGGCAATCACCCTACATCGTTAATGCCGAATTGATTTACAAACATCCCGAGCAGGGAACACAAGCTTCTTTGTATTTCAATGTATTTGGAGAACGATTGGCAGAAGTCAGTCTGGGGGGCACACCCAATGTATTCGAACAACCCCGACCGGAGCTCAACTTCAATATTTCTCAACGAATTAAAAATGGAATGCACCTGTCGTTTCGGGCACAAAATATTCTCAATAGTAGCTTTCGCATGATGCAACATTACAAGGGACACGATTACATCCGGCAGGAATATTCCACCGGGCGTACGTTTTCTATTGGTTTAACGTACAATTTATAAAAAACCTGGCCAGGTAAATGAACCAAATCCATTCAACTAACCAAAAGGAGGTTTTATGTTACGA
>WGBF01000191.1 GCA_015494485.1 bacterium
ACCTTGGTCTTGAAGAGCAGGCAGTTGTAGTATTTGGCAATATCGTCAATGGCGCGGGAGGTGGACAGGTTGACGACCACGTGGCCCAATTTTTTACTCAACACAAATTTAACCGCCAGGGCCAGGGTGTATTCTTCCCCCAGCGGATTGCCATCGTTACCAATAAGCGCCAGGCGGTCCACATCGGGGTCCACGGCAATGCCCAGATCAGCTTTATTTTCCTTCACCGCTTTGGCCAGATCAATTAAATTCTGGGGTACCGGCTCCGGTGTATGGGCAAACACACCGCTGGGTTCCAGATTCAGGCCAATCACTTCGCACCCAAAGTGTTCCAGCATTTTGGGAATAATCAGTCCGCCCGCCCCATTCACCGTATCCACCGCCACCTTAAACTTGCGGGCGCGAATTTGCTCCACATTAATGTAGGGGAGCTGGTAAATTTTTTCCAGATGGTCATCGATGGCGCGGTCGTAATATTCCTCGTTTCCAATTTCCTTCCAGTTGGCGTAATACTTTTTGCGGCTTTCCGCCCGTTTGAACATTTCCACCACTTCCTTTTCCGGCAGAAACATGCCATCGGGGCCGATAAACTTTAACCCGTTCCACTGCACCGGATTGTGGCTGGCGGTAATGGCAATGGCGCCGGCGGCTCCCAATTGCTCCACGGCCAGTTCTACCGTGGGGGTTGGGGTAATGCCAATGTCCACCACATCCACACCACTGGCCATGAGCACCGATTTCACCAGGGGGCGAATAAACCGCTGGCTGGTACGCGGGTCGCCGCCCACCACAACTTTCTGTCCAGTAAGCTGCTGGGCAAAGGCGTGCACATATTTGGTAATCACTTCCGGCGTAAGGCTGTCGCCCACAATTCCCCGCACTCCGGAAACGCTGGCCATTAAATTTTTCACTGAAAACCCCTCCGTGCTTTTCCCGCTGTTTTCAAACTTTTGCAAAGAATGCACAATTCCACTCCCGGACGCAAGTTAAAAATTTTAAAGTACTTTTAATTGCCAGGAAAAAGCTGTAACCTTTGCCCGTTTTGCTTTTTCTGTATCTTTGCAGGAAAAGACAACATCCTAATAAGCGGACAAAATGATGCTAACCAATATGTTTACAATTGAAATACTTGCCCACAGTTTGCAGATAACGGCGCTGGTCTTTTTAATGATGGTGCTGGTGGACTGGATAGACGTGCGCACCCGCGGCCGGGTGCGGGACTGGGTTTCCGGGAAAAAATTCCGCGAATACCTCCTCAGCTCCTTTTTTGGCGCTACTCCCGGATGTACCGGTTCTTTTCTGAACGTTTCCCTGTACATCCACGGGTTTATTTCTTTTGGCGCCTTGGTAGGGGCCATGATTGCCACCAGCGGGGATGAATCTTTTGTAATGTTTGCCGAATTTCCCGCCGTGGCGTTGCTGCTTCACGTGTTGCTATTCGTGCTGGGCATTATTTTTGGGTTTGTTACCGATTTCCTTGTTGAACGGTTCCGGATTAAAACCTGTGAAGAATGCGAAGCGCAGGAATATCACCCTAATCAGGAAGGCTCCCTGAAGCATTACGTAATAGAACACATCTGGCATCACATTATTAAAAAGCATCTGTTACGCATTTTCTTGTGGACGTTCTTTGCACTGTGGTTTATTCATCTGGGAACGGAATATTTCAACATCGAAGAATTTGTCAGGAATAACCCTCATTTTATGATTTTACTGGCAGCACTGGTGGGTGTCATTCCGGAATCCGGCCCCCATTTAATTTTCGTGATGCTCTTCAGCCAGGGAACAATTCCCTTTAGTGTTTTGTTGACTTCATCGATGGTGCAGGACGGCCACGGCATGTTACCGTTGCTGTCCTATTCCGTGAAGGATTCGATAATGGTAAAATTGTTCAATATGATGTACGGCCTAATTGTGGGATATTTTGTCCTGTTACTGGGGTTTTAACCCGGTGAATTCCGGGCCGGTAATTCGCAACGAAAGCAAAAAGAAGAATCATGTTTCTGGACTACGCCAAAATATTTGTTGCCGGCGGGCATGGCGGAAACGGGTGCGTCAGTTTCCGGCGGGAGAAGTACATCCCCAAAGGCGGCCCGGATGGCGGCGATGGCGGCGACGGCGGCTCCGTTATTCTGGAAGTCGACCCGCATTTGCGCACCTTAATTGATTTCCGCTACCGGCGAAAATACCAGGCCGGACGCGGCCAGCACGGGCGGGGTAAGCAACAGGCGGGCAAACGCGGCAAGGACGTCATACTGCGGGTACCCCCCGGAACGGTCGTGCGGGATGCCGACACCGGTGAACAACTGGCAGACCTTACCGAAGCCGGTCAGCGGTACGTGGTTGCCCGCGGCGGCAGAGGCGGACGGGGCAACATGCACTTTGCCACCCCCACTCACCGGGCACCGCGGGAAGCGGAAGAGGGTCTGCCCGGGGAAAGCCGCTGGATTGAACTGGAATTGAAACTTATTGCCGATGTGGGGCTGGTGGGCAAACCCAACGCCGGGAAGTCCACCCTGCTAAGCCGGATTTCCGCTGCACGGCCCAAAATTGCCGATTACCCCTTTACCACCCTGCAACCCAATTTGGGAATCGTTCAGTTCCGGGAAATGCAAAGCTTTACCGTGGCGGACATTCCGGGACTCATTGAAGGCGCCCACGCGGGCAAAGGCCTGGGGCACCAATTTTTGCGCCACATTGAACGCACCCGCTTGCTGGCCTATTTGATTGACCCCGCAGACCCGGACAACCAGGCCCCGGCAGATGTTTACCGCGCGTTGCGGGAAGAACTGGCGCAATATTCGCCCACACTGGTGGAAAAGCCCTCGGTGGTTTTTCTGACCAAAAAAGACATCTGGGAAGATGACGCCTGGGTGGAGGAAACCGCCAGGGAACTGGGCATTCCGGTATTTGGGATTTCCGCTGTTACGGGAGAAAATCTGGAACGGTTTAAGGAAATTTGCTGGGAAACCCTGGAACAGGTGCGCCAGGAAGAGGCGGCCATTGCCGAAACACTGAAGGATCAATCTTCGGAACAGCCCCAGGGTTTACCCTCAGAACCACATTCACCGGGCGATTAACCCCCTTCTGAATTTATTTCCTTCACCTTCACCCGAAGGCGTCGGCCATCCCAGGTTTCGATAATCTCCCCCTGGATGTAAAACCGGTAGGGGATTTCGCATCGCAGCTGGGTGTTCAATACCGGGAAAGGAATAAAACCCAGTAACCCAAATCCAATCACAGGCGGCTGGCACTCCACATTTTCCGATTGCGGCGGCCTGCCTGGCGGCACGTACAGCGGGCGCCATTCATTTTTCCACCAGAGGTAAATACGCTCCCCGCTGTTTATCACCCAATAGTCGCCCACTTTCAACAGGGTGCTAAGGGTACCAGACGCTGGTAATGGAAACCGGTGTTCCAGAGTACGGATTTCTGCCATTTTCTGTTTGCCTTCCTGAGAATACTCCACCACCCATTGGGGGCGGATAACGCCGTTATCACAATACGCCCCCGGAAATACAGCGGCCTTGGGTTCCGGCGGGGGCGGATTGGGGTAAAACTGCATGCTACCCTGCTGGTCAAAAATGTACACACCGCCCTGCTTTCCGTGAATGACCAGAATGGCCATTCCGCTACCACACACCACCGGCGCCATCCACACGTTACCCGATGGCATTTTCAGAAGGGACGTTGCCCCCGTTTCCGTCAGCCAGAAAATTATGACGTCACCGTCCAGGGTATGCACCAGCACATAAACACCATTGGAAAACGGAATTGGCCGGTTGTTGATATACCCCGGCACGGAATTCTCCCAGACCACTGCATCTTCCCGCAAAAAGGCCATACGGATGGTCTGATACCGTTGCTGCACAACAATCCCCCCGCTTTCAACCGGATACAGGGATGCCGGATTTCCGCGAAAAGTGATGCCGGTTTCTATCGGTTTTTCGTCAACAACTTCCCACTGAAAGGGATAGGATTCCCAAACCGTAAGATGAATGTGCTGCGTTCGTTTCCTGAAAAAGGTACCGCTCTGTACTGTGAGCTGGTGAACACCAGGGGTTAAGCGGAGCCGGAGGGAATGGTAAAATGCACCGGTCAATCGTGCCACCTTCCGGCCATCCACCCGCACTTCAATGGGTACCGGTGAGGTATGGTAGGAACGCGCCTCATGGGCCACATCCCCACCGAATGCTTCGTAGCCCACCCCGACCGACGTTTGGGCGCCACCCGCTACCAGCGTGAATTCCGGGGGCACAAGGGCACTGTCCGGCGGATAGGCAATCCAGACCGTTTTGCCCGGTAGCGCCACATATACGCTGCAGGACGAAAGAGTTAACGTGGCAGCAAACAGCACCAGGTACTGCCAGATTCTGCGTTGCACCTTCCCGTGAACACTTCCTTTCATGCAAACCCAACAGGATTCTTTTACCCGCACAAATAGTTTACACATCAGAACAATAGATTTCAAGAGAGCGGTGGGAACGTCATTTTTTCTGGGCGTTCATCCGGAAGCACTCCCTGCCGGATTTTACAAAACCGGGGAGGGCCTGTTTGGTGCGTGGTCGTTCCGGGTATCAGGGCTGTTCCGACGGGGATTTGGCCCACCGGGAACGCCGGGTCATCCACTGAAACAAGCGTCGCACAAACGCGCCAAAATCATCCAGCAAGGTGTACAGCACCGGAACCGCCAGCAGGGTCAGGAAAGTGCTGGTGAACATCCCGCCAATAATGGCGCGTCCCATGGGTGCGTAGGGGAACCCCCACAGGGTAGCGGAACCCAACGCCATGGGCAGCAGGCCGGCGATGGTGGTAAAACTGGTCATTAAAATGGGACGCAACCGATGGGTACCGGCATCCAAAATCGCTTCCGTTCGCGACAACCCTTCCTGCCGGCGGCGATTAATCATGTCAATCAGCACAATGGCATTGTTGACCACCACGCCCACCAGCACAATCATGCCAATGCCCGCCATAATATCCTGGGGTGTCCCGGTCAGGTACAGCAGCAGGTACGCCCCAAACAGCGACAGCGGAATGGCAATCATCACCGAAAGGGGC
>WGBF01000192.1 GCA_015494485.1 bacterium
CTTTGCATCCAACAATCGGGAGCATAAATGATGGGCGGCTCGCACCAAAAATTTGGCTCGTGGGGAGAAACCCTGGCCGCCCGATTTCTGGAAGAACAAGGGTTCACCATTCTGGAAAAAAATTTCCGGGCGGAACGGGGAGAAATTGATTTAATTTGTAGAGATGAGAACTGCATTGTCTTTGTAGAGGTAAAAACCCGACGCTCCCCTGCCTATGGCCCTCCGGAAACCAGTATAACCCCGTCCAAACAACGGCAATTGTACAAAATCGCCCAGGCGTACATTGCCACACATCCATCGGAAAATATGGATTACCGCTTCGATGTTGTGGTCATCGACGGTACCCCTCAACACTATGAGATTCGCTATTATCCCGATGCATTTATGTTGTAGACTCAGGTTAATCTTTTTTCGCGGCTATTTCTTTTAACGGCGGCCCCACACGAACCAGCCCCCCCGGAGTTATTTCCATCAAATGCGTTTCGCTGTCATGGCCGCACAACCGACACCCATCAATACGGATGAGCCGCACCACCTCGCCGATTGGGCGCTTGTAGAGCCGCTGGTCGTACTGAGAATTAATCAAATGTTTTGCCACCACCACGGTACAGTCCACGATATGGCTTACCGCAAATCCACCGGCGGCTTCTGCCGTTAACTCCTCATGACCGCTACGTTTCTGGGAAACAAATACTGCCGTTTGATACCATTTTTTCATAAAATTAAACAATTGCCGCACAATCTGGCGGGCCATCATTTCACGGGCTTCGTACAAGCCGGTAATGGAATCAATGACCGTTCGATGGGCCTTGAAATTTTTGTAGACATGGGCTAATGTATCAAACAAAATGGGTAAATTTTCCCGCAGCGTGCCATATGTGGCGGCATCAATGAGAACAATCCGATTTTCCAGTTCCTTAAAATCATATCCCATGGCCGTGGCCCGTTCCTGAAGCCCGGTAACAATAAACGGTGCCGGCGATTCTACCGTGACAAACACTACCGGCTGCCCCAGTGCCGCCTGTTGAATGGCAAATTGTTCCGCCATCAGGCTTTTTCCGGTGTCGGAAATACCAGTTAAATGAATAACAGCCCGTTCCGGATATCCACCCAGGGGTTGCGTAATGGCTTTCCCATGCTCCAGACGGGAGAGAAAAAACATACTATCCAGACCTTCCACCCCGGTGGGGACACCGGTTAGTTCCACCCGTTTATCTTTTAATTCTGCCGCGGTGGAAATGCTTTCCAGCATTGGACCCCGTTCTTCTGCCATTTTGGTCACCCCCTTTCGCGGTTTGTCATACTGCTTTTCACCCGCAGTATCTCTTACAAATGACGTGCCATCCATGGAGCAACCTACGTCTAATTTCAACAAATTTCGATTTGTTATTGTGTCTTTTTTTGTTTTATCGCATTTTATTAGTGAACCAGGAGACAAAGAAGATGGGCCGACGACCGGCGTTTAACATTGCGGTTATCCTGTTACTACTCAGTACGTTGTTTCTTCTTCAACTGCCGCAGATTCACACCCACCCGTCGACACCTGTGGAGCCGTCTCAGTGCCCGGTCGTTCTGGTTAATGCTAACGCCATCGGTATTGCCCCACCGGCCCTGTCGTTTTCCGTTTCGCCAATTATCATTACTTCTAAAATTCCTGAATATCTTCCAATCCCAACCATCACTCAATTTTTACCCTCTGCACTGATTTTGCGTGCCCCGCCCGGAGCCTGACCGCGTTTTTTACACCACAACTTTTGAAAAAACAGGAGGCTCCAAATATGCGCTACATTATGGGCGTTATTGCGCTGATTTTGATTGGTGTTTTTAACCTGAAAGCCCAATCCGACATAGAGCAACAAATTCAAGTCAAACTGGATTCCTTAATAACAAAAATCCAAGAATTGCAACAGGTGGTGGATAGTTTACAACTCCGCCAGCAGGAACAAGAACTGGCACAGATCCGACAGCAAGCACTTCAATCCGTTCCGACGGTTTCCCAAAAGCCACTGCAGCGAAAATCCTTCCGGCAGGGCGCGTTAAATTTGCAGAAACTGAATCCTGAGATAAGTGTTACGGGAGATGCACTTACCGCTTATGCGCCAGGGGATGCATCATTGGACCCGGAAAATGGTTTTCATTTTCGCTCTTTAGATGTTCATTTTCAATCGTCTTTAGACCCGTTCAGTTTGTCAAAAGTTACGATTTCATTTAGTCCGGAAGAAGGGGTGGATGTTGAAGAAGCGTACATTACCTGGACCAACCCCCTTCCCCGCACCTCCATTACACTGGGGCGTTTTCGTCAGCAATTGGGCATTATCAACCGCTGGCACGTTCATGCCCTGGATCAGTCCTTTTTCCCGCTGGCATTGCGCACTTTCTTCGGAGAAGAAGGACTGGCCCAAACCGGAATTTCTTTTCACACTTTATTACCCTCTCTAACCGCTTCGGCAAATGAAGTTACGCTACAAATTGCCATGAACGAAAACCCGGAGCTATGGGGCACCGGAAAGGGTTTACCAAATGCCCTGCTTCATTTTAAAAATTATTATGACCTGACGGACAATACGTACCTGGAAATTGGTTTCACGGGCCTTGTAGGCACCAACGATACCTTGGGGTTCCAACTGAACACCTCCAGAGGAACAACCCGGGTGTGGGGGCTGGATATTACCCTTTCCTGGTCTCCCGCTCAATACCGGCTTTACCGCCAGCTGGATTGGCGCAC
>WGBF01000193.1 GCA_015494485.1 bacterium
AAACACATCGGCCCCTTCCGCCTCCAGGCGGTCGCGAAGGGCATTGAATTCTTCGTCGTCGTAATTGGTTTGTCCTACCACAACCAGAATTTTTTTGTTTTCCAGGCGTTTCATTCGGTTCCTCCTAATTCGTTTTGTTCCATACTTCCGGGTTCACCAGGGCAGCGGGACGCTTCCCCTGAAGGCAATCGATTAAATTACGGGCAGCCATTTCTGCCATGCGATTGCGGGTTTCATGGGTAGCGCTCCCGATGTGGGGTGTCATCACCACGTTGGGTAACACTTTCAGTCCGGGGTGGGCCAGGGGCTCACGTTCAAAAACGTCCAGACCTGCGCCGGCAATTTTACCGGATTTTAGCGCTTCCACCAGGGCCTCTTCATCGACAACCGGCCCCCGGGCCGTGTTTATCAGGTACGCTGTCTTTCTCATGGTTTGAAATGCTTTCCGGTCAAACAAATGGTATGTTTCTTCGGTAAGGGGTGTGTGCACGGAAATAATATCCGCTTCCTGCAGCAAGGTGGTGAAATCCACACGTCGGGCGCCCAGTGCCGTTTCCACCTCCGGTTTGGGAGTGCGACTGGTAAACAAAATGGTCATATCCCAACCTTTGCTGCGGCGGGCCACGGCCGTGCCAATCCGCCCCATACCCACAATGCCAATGGTTTTCCCATACAGTTCCGTGCCCAGCATGTACAGGGGGTCCCAGCCCTTAAAACGGTCCTGGCGCATTACCTGGTCACCTTCCACCACCCGGCGTGTAACAGCCAGCAACAGCGCCCACGCCAGATCCGCCGTAGCTTCCGTTAATACCCCCGGGGTATTGGTCACACAAATGCCCTTTTCTGTAGCGGCGGCTACATCAATATTATCATAGCCCACCGCCATGTTGGCAATAACCTTCACGGTAGTTAGTTGTTCAATGACCTCCCGGGTAAAGCGATTGTGAAAAATGGCCAGCACACCGTCCATTCCTTCCAGTTGTTGAACCAGGGAAGACCCGTTTAATGGGGCATTACCCTGGTAAACGGTAACGTTAAACTGTTCCTCCAGCAACCGGATACCAGTGTCAGGAATTCGCCAGGTGACCAGGACGTTCATGTAATGTTTCCGTTCTCTTGCGCTTTCGTTCATTAAGAAAAAGAGTTTACATATTTTCCCCTTGCAATGCAATGAGTTTGGCGCAAAGCACCAGGCCTGGCCTGAAAATCAAGAGATTCCGGGGAGGGAAAAGGGCGGCCATTCAATCCGTAAATAGCTTGATAAAACTGTGTTTAATGAGTAAATTAAATAGTTTTAAATCACTTTTACGGTGGAGGAATTTCCATGAAATTTAGCATTCAGCGCAATAATTTATTAGATGCACTTCAGAAGATTATTCCTGTTGTCCCCCCCCGCAGTACGGTTGCCATTACCATGAATATTTTGCTGGAAGCGGAAGGCGATGAGTTGATTTTGTCCGCAACGGACCTGGAAATTACCCTTTCTGCCCGGGTAAAGGCCAATGTGATTGAGAACGGCAAATTAGCAGTACCCGGGAAGTTGTTCCATGAGGTGATTCGTGAGTTGCCGGACACGGAAATTTACTTTGAGGGGATGCCGAATTTCCGCCTGTTAATGTCCACCGATTTTGGGGAGTACAAACTGGCCGGCGAAGACCCGGAACGCTTCCCCCGCAAACCCACTCTGGAAGCCGGGGTGGAACTGGCATTGCCCGACGACGTGTTCCGCACGTTAATTGAACGCACCATCTTTGCCGCTTCCACGGACGATTTACGCCCGGCGTTAACCGGTGTGTACTTTGAAATTCAGCAGGGAACGGTGCGTGCTGTGGCTACCGATGGCCATTCGTTGTCGTTCATGGAAGCGACCAACGTGCCGTACGAAGGCGAACCCCTGGAAGCGATTTTCTCCCGGCAGGGACTCAACGTTATTCTGCGCAATCTGGCACCGGAGGGCAATTGCAGCATTGTGCTGGGGCAACAGCATGCCTACCTGAAGTTCGATGAATCCGAAATGTATTTGCGACTTATTGATGGGAAGTTTATTGATTACAACCGCGTAATTCCCAAAGAAACCAAATTTGAAGCCCTGATGGATACTGACCAGTTTGCTTCGGCGGTGAAACGCGTGGCGCTGTTCACTCACCCGTTGTCGTTGCAGGTGGTGCTGGAAATTAAGCGAGATTCCATGGAAATCCGTGCGGAAGACATTGAAATCGGTGGTGCTGCGCGGGAACGCATTCCCTGTGAGTTTACCGGAGAAGATTTCATCATTGGCTTCAATGCCAAATTTTTACAGGATGCCATAAAACATATTACCTCTGCCCAAACGGTGCTTAAAGTAAACGAAACCAGCACACCGGCCATTTTTCAACCTGCAGAAATTGAAGAAGGATACAACCAGTTGATTTTAATTATGCCGGTGAGGTTGGGTTAAGTTGAATGCTGTTGACCCGTTTGCGACTGGAAAATTTTCGCAATTACGCGCAGCTGGATGTGGCATTTCAACACGGTGTTCATGTGTTGTACGGCGCCAATGGGGCTGGTAAAACCAGCGTGCTGGAGGCCATTTATTATTTAGCGTTACTCCGGAGTTTTCGCACCAGTCAGGATAAAAATCTGGTTCAAAAAGGAAAGGAGATGTTTCGAATCGAGGGAATTTTTGAAACACCGCAGGGAAGTCATTTTAAAACCCACATTGCGTATTCTCTCCGCGAGGGGAAGGTGCTTTCCCTCAACGGGGAACGGGTTACCCGCTTCATTGATTATATCGGCACCATCCCGGTTGTTCTCATTGCTCCCTCCGATTTAACCATCTCCCAGAGCGGCCCGCAAATGCGCCGGCGCTTTATTGACATTATGCTTTCGCAATCCAACAAGTTGTATTTAAATAACTTAAAAGAATACAAGCGGGCCTTAAAACACCGTAATTTGCTGTTGCAGCAGGAACAACCGGATGAAACCCAGCTGGCAAGCTGGGAAGCACTGCTGGCCCGGTACGGTGCGGAAATTATTCGCAAGCGGGTGGAAACTGTAGCGCTGCTTTCCGAATGGGTGCAAACGCTGTATCAGGAATTAAGCGCCGGTACCGACAAGGTGAAGCTGGTGTACCGGAGTGGGGTAAAAAACTTGTCTGATAACGTGGAAGCGCAACTGGCCCAATTGCTTCGGGCTAATCGCGCAAGGGATGCGGCGCTGGGAAGCACAACCGTCGGCCCCCACCGGGATGATATTCTGTTCTTGTTAAACGGCCTTCCCTTTCGGCAGGTGGGGAGCCAAGGTGAACACAAAACGCTCATCATTGCCCTGAAACTTGCAGAGTTCCGCTATCTGCAGCAAATGCATCAGCAACCGCCAATTTTGTTGTTCGACGATATTTTTGGGGAACTGGACGCTACACGCATTCAAGCCATGCTTGGCCGGCTAACGGAAATCGGGCAGGTGTTTGTGACCACCACTTCGAAAAATTTCTTTGAAAAAATGCATGAAATTCCGGCAAGTTTTCATTATTATAATGTGAAAAATGGAACAATTAGCGCAGAAGTTGCATAAAAATGGCGAAAATAAAATCAATAAAAGAACTCATTTTCCAGTACTTTAAGTCCGCCGGCCTGGAAGATAAATTCGAACAATATTATGCCCTGGCCTACTGGCAGAAAGTGGTGGGAAAGGAAATTGCCCGACATACGGAACCGTTCCGGGTGCAGGATGGGGTGATTTTTGTGCAGGTGGACAGCGACGTCTGGCGGACGGAGCTTCAATACATGAAGCCGGAAATTATTGAAAAATTAAATCACGAGTTAAAGAAAACGGTGATACAGGATATTAAGTTCTATTAAGGAGTGAGCTGGAATGGCTGAAGCAAAGCAAAACAACAATCACACGGATTATTCCGCAGACCATATTCAGGTATTAAAAGGGCTGGAGGCGGTACGCAAACGGCCCGCCATGTACATCGGGGATGTTACCAGTCGGGGACTGCACCATCTGGTGTACGAAATTGTGGACAACAGCATTGACGAAGCCATGGCTGGCTTCTGTACCCAGGTGGTCGTCACCATTCATCCCGATGAAAGCATTACTGTAGAAGACAATGGCCGCGGTATCCCGGTGGATAAGCATCGGGAAATGAATAAATCCGCACTGGAAGTTATTATGACCGTGCTGCACGCCGGTGGTAAATTCGACAAAAATACCTACAAAGTATCCGGCGGGTTGCACGGGGTGGGTGCTTCCGTGGTGAACGCCCTTTCGGAATGGTGCGAAGTGGAAGTGTACCGGGATGGCGCGGTGTGGCGCCAGAAGTACCAGCGCGGCGTTCCGGTAACCAAGGTGGAAAAAGTGGGCAAAACCCGCAAAACCGGTACCAAAACCACCTTTCGGCCCGATGCGGAAATTTTTAAAAAGGTTAAATTTAACAAGGAAACCCTGGCGTCGCGGCTGCGGGAACTGGCCTTTTTGAACCGGGGTCTGAAAATTGTGCTTCGGGATGAACGGGACAACACCGAGGAGGTGTTCCTCTACAAAGGCGGATTGGTAGAATTTGTGAAGTATCTGGACCAAAACCGGACCCCGTTGCACAAACCCATTTACATTGAGGACGAAAAAGACGATGTGCAGGTGGAAATTGCCTTTGAGTACAACGATTCCTACAGCGAAAATATTTTCACCTACTGTAACAATGTAAACACCATTGAAGGGGGTACCCACCTCAGCGGCTTTAAATCCGCCCTCACGCGTACCCTGAACGCTTACGGTTCCAAAATGAATTTACTGAAAAATACCCAGTTGCAGGGCGAAGACGTGCGGGAAGGATTAACCGCCATTATCAGCGTAAAGGTGGGCGAACCGCAGTTTGAGGGTCAAACCAAAACCAAGCTGGGGAATTCCGAAGTAAAGGGAATTGTGGAATCCATTATGAACGAAAAGTTCAGCGAGTTTCTGGAGCAAAACCCCAGCGTTGGCCGCAAGATTATTGACAAGGCCCTTTCGGCGGCACAGTCCCGGGAAGCGGCCCGGAAAGCCCGGGAGCTAACCCGGCGCAAAAGCGCGCTGGAAAACAACGCGCTGCCGGGTAAACTGGCCGATTGCTCCATCAACGATCCCGCTCAGTGCGAGATTTACCTGGTGGAGGGGGACTCTGCAGGGGGCAGTGCCAAGCAGGGCCGTGACCGCCGCTTTCAGGCCATTCTTCCCTTAAAGGGTAAAATTTTAAATGTGGAAAAAGCGCGCATTCACAAAATCCTTTCCAACGATGAAATTAAAACCATTATCACCGCGCTGGGTACCGGCATTGGTGAGGACGATTTTGACATTAACAAATTGCGGTACCACAAAATCATTATCATGACGGACGCCGATGTGGACGGTTCCCACATCCGCACCCTGCTGCTCACCTTTTTCTTCCGGTATATGCGGGAGTTAATTGAGTACGGACACGTGTACATTGCCCAACCGCCGCTTTACAAGGTGAAAGCTGGTAGAGAGGAATTTTACGTGTACGATGATGAGGAAAAGGAAGAATTGCTGAAGCGCTTTTCCAAAAATGGCAATGCTCCCAATATCACCGTGCAGCGGTATAAGGGGTTGGGGGAAATGAATCCCGAACAGCTGTGGGAAACCACCATGAACCCCGAAAAACGCACCCTGCTGCAGGTAACCCTGGAGAATGCTGCAGAGGCAGACCACATCTTCAGCATTTTGATGGGGGACAAGGTAGAACCGCGGCGAGAGTTTATTGAAAAGAATGCCAAATATGTGCGCAACCTGGATATTTAATTTTGGTGAAAAACCACCGGTAGGGAATGCTGCAGTTGGCTATTCCCTGAGCGAATGCAAAGCAAAGAACGATGAAAACGAGAAGGTGATGTAAGGATGGATTTACAACGACAACGGATTATTCCCAAGGATATTGAAGAAGAAATGCGCGTGTCCTATCTGGACTATTCCATGTCCGTGATTGTGGCACGTGCTTTACCCGACGTACGAGACGGCCTGAAGCCGGTACACCGGCGCGTTCTGTACGGGATGTACGAACTGGGTGTTTATTACAATCGCCCCTACAAAAAAAGCGCCCGTATTGTGGGTGAGGTGCTGGGGAAATACCATCCCCATGGCGATTCCGCGGTGTACGATACCATGGTGCGCATGGTACAGGATTTTTCCCTGCGCTACCCCCTGCTGGACGGCCAGGGGAATTTTGGCAGTGTGGATGGCGATTCCCCGGCGGCAATGCGGTATACGGAAGTTCGCCTGGCCAAAATTGCCCACGAAATGCTGCGGGACCTGGACAAGGACACCGTAGACTGGCGGCCGAATTTTGATGAAACACTCAAAGAACCGGTTGTCCTTCCTACCGTCTTCCCCAACCTGTTGTGCAACGGGTCTTCCGGTATTGCGGTGGGTATGGCGACCAATATTCCGCCCCACAACTTAAGCGAAGTGGTGGATGCTCTGGTAGCTCAGATTGACAATCCGGATATTACCGTTCCGGAACTCATGCAGATTATTAAAGGCCCGGATTTCCCCACTGCGGGGATCATCATGGGCATCGACGGGATTCGCAGTGCCTATGAGACCGGCCGGGGCAAAGTCATTGTGCGGGCACGGGCCAATATTGAACACCTGCGGAACAACCGCAGCCAGATTGTGATTACCGAAATGCCCTTTCAGGTCAACAAAGCGTCCGTAATTGAAAAAATTGCCCATCTGGTGCGGGACAAGAAAATTGAGGGCATTACCGATATTCGGGACGAATCCGACCGCGACGGCCTGCGTGTGGTAATTGAAATGCGCCGCGATGCCCAGCCGGAAATTATTCTCAATCAGCTCTACAAACACACTCAGCTGCAAACCACGTTTGGAATTATCAACCTGGCCCTGGTGGATGGTGTGCCGCGGGTTTTATCCCTTAAGGAAATGCTGCAGGAATTCATTAAACACCGGCACGAAGTTATTCTCCGGCGCACCCGCTACGAGCTGGATCAGGCGGAAAAACGGGCCCACATTCTGGAAGGGTTGAAAATTGCCCTGGACAACATCGATGCCGTAATTGAGACCATTAAAAAGTCCCGCGACCCCGAAACGGCCAAGAACAACCTGATGCGCAAATTCGGGCTGTCCGAAATTCAGGCCAAAGCCATACTGGACATGCGGCTCCAGCGGTTAACCGGCCTGGAACGCAAAAAGATTGAGGAAGAATATCGGGAATTGCTCAAAACCATCGAGCGCTTGCGGGCTATTCTGGATAGCCACGCCCTGCAAATGCAGATTATCAAAGAGGAATTGCTGGAACTGAAAGAAAAGTACGGCGATGAGCGCCGGACGGAAATCATCAGTACCTTCGAGGATTTTTCCATTGAGGATATGATTGCGGAAGAGGATATGGTCATTACCATCACCCGTGACGGCTACATCAAGCGCTTTCCGGTAAGCGGGTACCGGCGCCAGCATCGCAATACGCGGGGCAGTACCGGCGCAGTTGCCAAAGGGGAAGATTTTGTGGAGCACCTGTTTATCGCCTCTACGCACAACTACATTCTGTTCTTTACGGACAAAGGAAAAGCCTATTGGCTGAAAGTGCATGAAATACCCCAGGTAGGCAAAGCCGGCAAAGGCCGGGCTATCGTCAATATGATTCAGGTTTCCAAAGGGGAAAAGATTACGGCTTTTGTCAACGTACGTAATTTTACCGATGACCGCTTCTTGATGATGGCGACGGAAAACGGCCTGGTCAAGAAAACCCGCCTGTCTGCCTTTAAGAATCCGCGCCGGGATTGCATTATTGCCATTAAATTGAATGAAGGCGACAAACTGATTGAAGTAAAACTCACCGATGGATCCAATGATGTCATTCTGGCAACAGCCAATGGGCTGGCGATTCGCTTTAATGAGAAGGAAGTGCGGGAAATGGGCCGTAATGCTGCCGGTGTTCGGGGCATTGCCCTGGAAAATGGCGACCGGGTGATCGGCATGGTGGTGGTTAAACGCGATGGCACCTTGCTGACGGTTTCGGAGAAAGGATTTGGCAAACGGACTGATATCCGCCAGTACCGGATTACCCACCGGGGCGGCAAGGGCATCAAAACCTTTAAGGTTTCGGAAAAAACCGGACGTCTGGTTGCCATCAAGGAAGTGGTGGATAGCGATGATTTAATGTTAATCACGGTCAAAGCGGTAATACTGCGAATTCATGTGGGTAACATTAGCGTCACCGGGCGGGACACCATGGGAGTTCGGTTAATGAAGCTGGATGAAGGCGACCGGATTAGCGATGTAGCCCGGGTAATTAAAGAAGATACCACAGACCTGAACAATGAATAACGTTGGTTAGAATTATGCGGAGAATTTCAGAATCAACCATTAAACGATTGTCCAAATATTACCGGTCTCTGGAACATTTGATTAACCAGGGAGTGGACACAGTTTCCTCAGACCAGCTGGCTGAAATGGACGGGGTTACTTCTGCGCAGGTGCGGAAAGATTTGTCCTTTTTCGGTACTTTTGGAAAACGGGGCCTGGGGTACAATACCCGTACCCTTCGGGACCAAATCGGGGAAATTCTGGGACTTCACCGGCGCTGGAATGTGATTATCGTGGGTGCCGGAAACATTGGTCGTGCCCTGGCGGCATACCAGGAGTTTCAAAAGCGGGGCTTTGACATCCGCTTCATTCTGGATAAAGATCCGCGCAAAATTGGCACCACCATTCATGGGGTTCCGGTGCACGATATTTCCCGTGCGGCAGAGCTGATTCCTAAAGAAAACATTGAGATTGCCATTATTGCCGTGCCGGCGGATTCTGCCCAGGCCGTTGCAGATACCCTTGTGGAAGCCGGAATTAAAGCCATTTTGAACTTTGCACCCCGCAGTTTAAAAGTCCCGGAAGGGGTACACATTAAGAACGAAAACATGGCTATTGAAATTGAGTCCCTGTCCTACCACCTGAACAAGAATCAGTAAACAGTATGTGATTTGCACCGGGTAATAAAAAGGGGAGTCGAATCGGACTCCCCTTTTTTGTGTGAATCAGGAAAACGGTGCCAGGTTGCTCAGGAACCTTCTTTTTCCAGCGATTGGGCTTTTTTGTTGGCTTCTTCTGCTTTTTTCACATCACCTAAATTGGCGTAGGCCACCGCCAGGTAGTTCCACAGAAATGCGCTTTTGGGAAACCGCTTCACGGCATCTTCCAGAAACGTGACCGCTTCCTGATATTTTTTGGACTGAATGTAGCAAAAGCCCAACATTTCGTAGGCCTGTTCATTATCAGGCTCTTTTTCAATCACCTTTTTCAGAAAGGGGATTGCGTCTGCATACCGTTCCAGCTTGTAATAACTTAACGCAATATTAAACGCCAGGTCTTTGTTGTCCGGTGCCAATTCAAATGCCTTGTTGAAATGCTCAACAGCCTTATCCCATTCACCGCTGATGGCTTCCAGTTGCCCAAGCTGAACAAGCGCGTTGACGTTTTTGGGGTTAATTGACAGGGCTTTGGTGTACATTTCCCGTGCTTTATCCGTTTTGCCAATTTGAAAATAAAAATCGCCCACCATGGAGATGATGGTGTCGTTATTGGCATTGTGCTTTAACGTTTCCACAAAGTATTTTTCCGCGCTGGTGGTGTCGTGTAGCTGTAAATAAGCCAGTGCCAGCGGCTGCAACGGTTCCGTCCGGCTGGGATAGGCATAGTGGGCATTCAAAAACTTCTGTGCCGCCTCTTTCAGCAATTTTTCTTTTTCCTGGGGATCCGTGGTTTGAATGGCTTTGTTGTAAATTTTAATCCCGGAATTATGATTTTCAACAAAGTACTGCATGCGAATGCGTTCAATAGCATCCTTTACCGGAATTTGCGCACCGTTAAATGAAACCGTTTTGTTGGGATCGATGGACAGGGCTTTATCAAAAGCTTCGCTCATGTCCTTGAAATCACCCTTTTTGCCATACAGAAAGCCCAACAAGTACCAGGCTTCGGGATTGTCCGGGTATTTTTTAACGGCGGCTTTGGCGTTTTCCAGAGCCTGGTCATACCGCTGTTGACGGATGTCCAGAACAATACCTTCCAGTTCCGGCGGACGACAACTGGTGAGCAATACCATTGCAATGCTGGCAATGGCAATGAGTAATAAAACAGATTTTTTCATGGAAGCACTCCTCCTACGTTAAACAGTAAAATGAATGGTTTGTTTTTGGTAAAATTTTTGAATGTTTGCTTCAAATGGGGGTTCAATGACCCCGGCTTCGGTAATAATGGCTTTAATGAAGTGCGGTGGTGTAACATCGAAAGCCGGATTGTAACAGGGGGCATTTTCCGGCGCAATTGGAAACTGGTTTAATATCTTTCGCACTTCGTTACAATCCCGTTCTTCAATGGGGATGCTTTCCCCCCCACGAATTTGGGTGTCAATGGTTGAAAAGGGTGCAGCAACATAAAACGGGATGTTGTGGTGGCGGGCCAGCACCGCCAGGCTGTATGTTCCTATTTTGTTGGCCACAAATCCATCCCGCGTTATGCGATCGGCCCCTACGATGATGGCATCCACAAGCCCCTGTTGCATGACCCAGCCCGCCATATTATCCGTAATTAATTGATAGGGAATATTCGCCTGTTGCAGTTCCCATGCTGTCAAACGCGCACCCTGCAGAACCGGACGGGTTTCGTCCACATACACATGCTGAACCTTCCCCTGCTGAAAACCCACATAAATGATTCCCAATGCCGTTCCAATACCACCGGTTGCCAGTGCACCGGTATTGCAATGGGTCAGAATGCGGGATTGCAAGGGTAACAACGCTGCTCCATGTTCACCAATGGCCTGGCATCGGCGGCGGTCATCGTCATGGATAGCCTGGGCAATGGCCAATACCCGTTCTTTCAGTTGTGGGATGGTAAGGTGATTGGCTTCTTGTTTTACCCCGTCCAGAATGGTCTGCAACGCCCAATGAAGATTCACGGCAGTGGGACGGGCTCCTTCCAGATAGCGGGCTTGGGCTTCCAATGTCTTGAAGAAATTTTCTTTGGAATTGTCAGGGAAGTCTTTAATCCCCAAATACAACCCGTAAGCGGCGGTAATACCTATGGCCGGGGCGCCGCGGACATGCATGTTTTTGATGGCATCAAAAATGCCCTCTATTGTGGAAATCTCTTCGTATTCCAGTCGGGCTGGCAGCACGGTTTGATTAATTAACCGAACACTGGTGCCTGTCCATTCGACGGCTGAAATCATGCGCTTATCCTTATACTAAAAAGCGAAAAAATATAGGCGATTGCCCCGGGGAATTCAACTAAATAAAAATAATTCAACGGTTACGTCAGGGAGCGTCCCCCATCCACCTTGATGACCGCCCCGGTAATAAAGTCACTTCCTTCAATTAAAAATTTTACCGTGTTGGCAATGTCCTGCGGCGTGCCAATCCGTTTCAGTGGTGTTTTTTCAATAAGAGCTTGTTCTTCATCGGCATCGTACTCTTCAGCTAACAAAATGGTACCGGGTGCAATAGCGTTGACCTGCACATGGGGAGCCAACGCCTTGGCTACCCCTTTGGTTAGGGCAATTACGCCGGCTTTGGAAACGCAATAGGGAATGTAGTTTTCCCACACGGTGTAGGCCGAAACATCCGCGATATTGATAATTTTCCCCTGTTGTTGCTGAACCATTATTTCGCCAAAAATGCGGCATCCCAGATAGGTGCCTTTCAGGTTCACATCGTGGAAAAAATCCCAATCCTTTGTTGTGGAAGCCAGAAACGGTGTTCGGTAAAAAACAGCGGCATTGTTTACCAGAACGTCAATTTTTCCATAATGGTCAAGAATCATATCCCGTATCCGGTACCAATCACCTTCCTGGGAAATATCCCCTTGAACAATCAAGGGCTTTGACGAAATGCGGGCAATTTCAGCTGCTGTTTCTTCCGCGCTTTCTTTTCGAGTTCTATAATGAATGACGACATGAGCGCCTTTTTTAGCCAGGGTTAGTGCGATGGTTTTGCCAACCCGAACGGCACTACCGGTGATTAGCACAACTTTTTCTTTTAAATCCATGGACAAACTCCCGGGGTTATGTGGGTTTGTATTTTTTACAACATGCTACTTATTCCATTTTTCTTGCCGGATTTCTTGCAAATTTCAATGAAAATAATAATTTAAATTCGCAATGCGGTCAAAAATAGTGACAATAAATAACTTTATTCAACTAAAATTGTTGGAAAATTCAAAACGGATCGTCCTGAAAGAGGCCGCAAAATTATTGGATGAACTAAATATTTTAAAAGACAGTGTGTCCAGTCCGGGATTTCCACTTCGACGGTTGGCGCAAAAAAAATTAATCGTGGGCGCATACAAAGAAGACGGAAAATGGTTTATAAAAAAAGTAGATGATTATCGGGAAATATTAAGCAGTACAGAAGTTGCGAAGTTGTTAAAGTTAAAAAACAGAAATTCCATTTACGGGTATATTCGTGGCCATAAGGTACCGTATCATCAGTTAGCAAACGGGCAAATTGTATTTTTGCGAGACGAATTTTTTAATTGGATGGTGCACCAAAAAGAAAAGGAGAAAAAGGAAAGAAAACGTATATTCTCTTGATTGAATTGCAGTAAATGTCCCATGTCCCAAAACAAACCCAAAGGAGGTTCCACATGCGTGGAGTGTTTAAATCACTGTTTTTATTACTGCTGATTGTGGGAATCTTCTTTGCACTGAGTTTTGTCGTGAATGTCAGTGCAAAGGTGACCCACACGTCAGTGGTCAAAAATGTTGTTCCAAATGTAAACGTCTGGAATCCATGGCCACCCCCTATCAAAAAGGAAAAAGGTGGTGATGGTATTGCTGGAAACGTTTGGAATCCATGGCCA
Source organism: bacterium (assembly GCA_015494485.1). GTDB lineage: Bacteria > Calditrichota > Calditrichia > RBG-13-44-9 > J042 > WGBF01. The sequence continues at coordinate 12,850 of WGBF01000193.1, forward strand.
CCCCCCATTAAAGATGATAGCCTTGCTGTAGCAAGCGTGGTAGGCGGTAGTGTTTGGAATCCATGGCCACCCCCTATTAAAAAAGAAAAAGGTGGTGATGGTATTGCTGGAAATGTTTGGAATCCTTGGCCTCCTCCCATAAAAAAGGAAAAAGGTGGAGGCGGTGTTGCGATGCTGAATTCTGTAGGAGGCAGTGTTTGGAATCCGTGGCCGCCCCCTATTAAAAAGGAAAAAGGTGGTGATGGTTTAAACTAATTTAAAAATTTAATTAGTTTTATTTTTTTAAATGCTAACGACGTTATCGTCGTTAGCATTTTTTATTTTATGTAATAATATGGCCCTTTTGGTCGATAATAGACTGTTTGAAAAATGGATAGTTAATGTA
>WGBF01000194.1 GCA_015494485.1 bacterium
CGATTGGCCAGATACCGCCGCAAAATATTGGACAATTCGCTAAAAAATTGTTTGTACTCTCCCCTTGCCAGCAGGTCGCTCTGCAACAACCGGTCAATTTCCCGAAATGCAATCACATGAGCCGGTTCAATTTTAATGCGCCGAAAGCGCGGCACAATCCGGGGACGATGTTTATAACGCCACCAACCATAATAGCCCAGCCCCGCAGCAAGCAGAAGCCCCAACATCCACCATAACCAGGCCCAGCTCCGGGGCGGTACCATCGGTGGGCGAATATCCCGAAGGCTGTCTGCATCGGCCGTTAACACACTGCGCACGGTAATAGGAATATCGGGCGCAAAAACCATTTTGGGGGTGGAAAGGGTATCGGAATCATAATACGGAATTGCCACCGGGGGAATAACGTGGTGGCCGGTATCATACACAGCAATCCGGTATTGAAACTGCACCGTGCGGTGAGTCCCCTCCTGTGAATACCGGGGTTCCGATGAGCCCAGCACGGTAAAATCGCCCAACTGAGCGCCAATTTCCGGGGCTTCCACCCGTACGGTATCCGGGTAGGTGGCTTCAATGGCGTAATGCAGCACATCTCCAATGGTTACTTCCGTGGAATCTACCCGGGAGGTTACGGCAACCGGCGCTCCCTGGTTAAGTAATTCCACCTGTCCCGGTAAATGGGAAAATACCATCAATGCGATGCCAAAGGTTACGTATCCCAATTTTGTCATGCGATTCATCATCCGATACCCCATTAATGAAACCGTTTGGCCCGCATTCGAAAGAAACGCGTTAACGGTTGCACGTACCCTTTTTCGGTGCTGATTTCAACGAAATCCAGTTTAATGGAACGGTAAAACCGTTCTAATTTGTTCCAATGCTCTAACATGGCATTTCGGGTGGTGCTTCGGACTTCTTCATTACTGAAATCCAGAAGCTGCCACTCCCCGCTCTCGGCATCTTCCATAAACCATAATCCTTCCTGGGGTAATTGATGTTCCAGCGGGTCGTACACCCGAATCGCAACCACATCGTGGCGGCGGCTAATCACCTGCAAATCCCGCTGAAATCCATCCGTTAAGAAATCGCTGATTAAAAAGATAGTGGCTTTGCGTTTAAGGATTTTGTTAACGTATTGCAACGCTTCGGACAAATTGGTACCGCTGCCGGAAGATACGGGATTCTCCAGCGCAAAAATCAACTCCCGAATGACCCGCAAAATATGGTGCCGCCCTTTGCGGGGTGGTATAAAGGTGCGAATGGTATCGTCGAAAATCAGCAGTCCCACTTTATCGTTGTTTTTCAGGGCGGAAGACGCCAGCAAGGCCGCAATTTCAATGGCCATTTGCTCCTTAAATTGATTGCGGGTGCCAAAGCGCTGGGAAGCGCTGATGTCAAAGACAATAATGGTGGTCAGCTCCCGCTCTTCTTCAAAAATTTTTACGAAGGGGCGGTTCATTCGCGCCGACACGTTCCAGTCGATATTGCGGATGTCATCACCGGGCAGGTACTCCCGCACTTCGGCAAACTCCATTCCCCGCCCTTTAAACACGGAATGGTATTCACCCGCGAACAATTCGTTTACCATTCCGCGAATACGAATCTCAATGTGGCGGACGCGTTTTAATAGCTCCTGTGTGGTCATGGCTTTCCTTTATCAGGGTACTTCCAGAGAATCCAACACTTTTTGAACCACCTGGTCAGCGGTAATGCCTTCGGCCTCCGCCTCATACGTTACAATAATCCGGTGCCGCAACACATCCAGACCAATGGCTTTGACGTCATCCGGAGTGACATAGCCCCGATGCCGCAGAAAAGCATGGGCACGGGCTGCCCGGCGCAAATTAATGGATGCCCGCGGGGAGGCACCGAACGCAATCAGCGGTTTCAATTCCTCCAGATTGTATTTTTCCGGTTCCCGGGTGGCAAATACCAAATCCACAATGTAGCGGTCAATTTTTTCATCCACATACACCATATTCACCACATTGCGGGCTTCAATAATTTCCTGCGGTGTAATGACCGGGGAAACCTCCGGAACGGTATCGGTACTCATGCGCCGCATAATTTCCAGCTCTTCATCCCGCGTAGGATACCCAATTTTCAGCATCAGCATAAAGCGGTCAATTTGCGCTTCCGGCAGCGGATATGTCCCTTCCTGTTCAATGGGATTCTGTGTAGCCATTACCAGAAAAGGGTCTTCCAGCGGGAATGTTTCATCCCCGATCGTCACCTGGCGTTCCTGCATGGCTTCCAGCAGGGCACTTTGTACTTTTGCCGGGGAGCGGTTAATTTCATCCGCCAGAATCAAATTGGCAAAAATGGGCCCTTTGCGTGTTGTGAATTCCCCCGTGCGCTGATTGTAAATAAGGGTTCCGATTAAATCGGCGGGCAATAAATCCGGCGTAAACTGAATCCGTTGAAACTTTGCCTGAATAACGCTGGAGAGGGTTTTAACGGTTAGTGTTTTGGCCAATCCGGGTACACCTTCCAGCAGAACATGCCCATTGGCCAGCAATCCGATCAACAACCGCTCCACCATGTACTGCTGCCCCACAATGACCTTAGACACCTCTCCGGTTATTTTGTCCACAAATTCACTTTTTTGTTGAATCTGCTCATGAATTGCCTGAATGTCGACTGCCATTCTTCCTCCTTTAGTTCACCACGTGTTCTTCCGGTGCGGATGGAACGTGAATTTCGAACAATTGATAAACGGATTGGTACAGTTCCAGAAACTGCCCATCCGTAAGTGGTATGTTTCCCTGTTGAATTGCCTGAAATTTCCTTTCAATCGTTTGAAGTTGCTGGCTCATCTGTTCCCGGACCGTTGCATTCATCTGGTCCGGAGATAATTGCCCCAGCGCGTGCTGAAATTCTTGCACGATTCGTTGCAGGTGCAGCACACTCTGCCGCAGATTGCCCCCCTTGGGGTCCACTTCTCCGGCCACGCGGGCGCGGTACATTTCGTTTAATGCGTCCAATGAAGTGGCCTGGTGTTTAAACAGGCGTTTTTTCTTCATGTACAGAATAAAGGAATACACCACCGCAATGGCCAGCACACCTAATAAAATCAGATAAATATAGGCCAGAAACTTGGGATGCGATGCAACACCGGGGACAATGGTTAAGGTGGTTTCCGGTACGGATAAACGGAGATGCTCTCCCCTTGCGCCCCGCAGAACAACGGTTCCACCATAAATTTTTCCGTCGCCTGCACTTAATGGTTTCAAGTGGAAGGTCAATATGCGCTGAATCCGCTGGAGGGAGTCGCTCAATTGTTCACTCCGCGTTGCGGCCCCACTTTCAACCAACAAAATATTTTGAAATTTAAACTGTGGGAATTGAATAATCTCAAAATCCTGTGGGCTGCCTTCCCAGGTTAACGTTACGGTAAAGGTAAAGGATTCATTTTCCCGAACAACGGACGGTGAAATGGCGGTTTGAATGGCAGGAACACGGTCTTGTGCAAATAAACTAATCTGAACCCCAATGAGCAAAATCCAGATGACCATAAAGCCGTGTTGTCGCCTCCTCCAGGTGCACATAATACTTCCACGTTAAATTCATAATTACTAAAGCGAATACCGTTAGGTTCCATTGGGAATCAAAAATAGACTATTGAGACGCCTGTCCGGATTGCGGTGCGTTCGTCCCCTTCCCTGCCGAATCCTGTAAAAACGGAATATCGTTTTGCCCAAGGTGTTTTAATTCAAAGCGGGCATCATCGGCCAGATCATGCTGTGGATATTTATCAACAAACAACTGATAATATTCCCGGGCTTTGTCCAGATTGTTTAAATGATTGGCATTTAAATACCCCACCATGAACATGGCCCGTGCGGTATAAATACCGTTGGGAAATTGCTTGACGATGGTTTCAAACGTTTGTTCGGCCTTGGCATAATTCCCCTGTTTCATATATTGCTGGGCCAAATCATAATAATCTTTTTCCCCCATTTGTTTGGTACAGGCAATTACCGCAAGCAATAGCACAAGCACAAATCCTGGCAAACGTTTCATACAACCTCCCGGAATTTTCTTTTGACCAATTTTGGGCGGCTTAATTTAGACCCACCCCTATAAAAATGCAAGTGCATTGCAATTCTTCATTTTTGCCCTCCAATAAAATATGTTTTTGCAACAATTCATTTCTTGCGTTCTGTTATTTTTTCATTAAATTAAAATATCTTGAATTAAAAATTATTTGAAGGTTTAAACGAAAGGAGATTGGCCCATGATTGAAGTAACGGAAAAAGCCATCAATCAAATAAAGCAAATTTTAAAGAATGAGGGTAAGGAAGACCACGGCCTGCGCATTGGTGTTCGGAGCGGTGGGTGTTCCGGACTCAGCTACTACATGGAAATCGTGAAGGAGCCCATCCAGAATGACCATATTGTGGAAAAAGATGGGGTAAAATTCTTTATCGACGTCTTCTCCGCAATGTATCTCCAGGGAACCACGCTGGACTTTACCGACGGGTTAAATGGCAGCGGGTTTGTCTTCAATAACCCCAATGCTGTGCGCACCTGCGGTTGTGGTCAAAGCTTTACGGCATGAGGTACCCTATGGCGACGGTAACCACAGAAAAGGGCCCCATCCAACTTGACATGGCCGATTTCCTGGAAAATGGTATATTACGGGAGAAAATTTTCCGGGAAAAACTGGCTTCCATAAACTGGGAACAGTATCGGAATAAAAAAGTGATTATCCGCGGTTGCGATAATATCCCAATACCCATCTGGGCATACATGGCTATTGCCGCACATCTGTCCCAATACGCACGGACGATCCTCTGGGGAGAACCGTGCAGTGCTGTTCCTGTTTTTACCCGCCTCAACCAGTCATAGCCGAAAAGCCGGCCCAAACCGGCTTTTCGGTTAAAGAATAACGCATTTCCAGTTTTTTGCTTGACAAAAATAAAAACAATATTATATTTGAACTCGTAAGTTTAGTAATTTCTTATAATTAGAGGGATGTATGACGGGTCTTTCCACTACTCAACTGGATGAGTTTCTTGTCTTCAGTAATTTGTTTCTTCTCCAGATACACGACAATGGCCAAATTGAAACCATTCGCCCCAATTACCGCAATTTTCTTGGATGGGACAACACCAATATTTCCCAATTCAACCTGAATTCCTGCTTTTTAGAACCCAACCAATTAAACTGGAACGAATTTAATGCCCTGTTTGAAATTTCCGGGTTTACCACCAATACCTATTTGTGGAAAGATGCCAATGGAAAACTGTCCACTCCATTGCCCACATTCTTTAAACAGGTAGACAACCCTAAACAAACGACCCGGTATCTGGCTTTTGTGAAAAACCCGGTAGAAATGAATTTGTTAAATATCCCCATTCCGGAAAAGAAATACATTTTTCAGGGTAAAGCGTTTCCGGGGTTAATCCACAATATTAACGGACCGTTGGGGACCTTAACCGGGCGGGTGGAATTATTACAATACAAATATCCCGATATCACCGAACTGGAGGAAGTTATTCGGGTGGGCTTTCGGTTGCAAAATATTCTGGAAAATGTTTCTTTTAAAATCGTCAACGAAAAGAGCACCGAATTGGGCAAAATCAACCTGAACCGGTTTCTTCGGGAGGAGATTACCTTCCTCAACTCCGACCTGTTTTTTAAACATCAGGTGGAAAAGGTACCGGAATACTCCAACAATATTCCGGAATTTTACGCCGAATACAGTTTATTAAGCGGCATATTTCAGGAAATTTATTTC
>WGBF01000195.1 GCA_015494485.1 bacterium
CCCCATTATGGGGAACACAAACATCAGCAATGCTTACAGGCACGGAAGGTGTGGAATTGGGAGGAAGAATCGTCTAAATTGAAACAGTTGTATCGCTCGTTGCTCTCCGGTAAAAACGCCCCCGATTTTTAAACGAACCGGGGGCATATTTTGCAACGATTTTCAATGTGCCCGGGGATTCTTAAAGGCACGGATCCGATCAATCAAGGAAAAAATGAGCCCGCCTACCAGAAGGAAAGATCCAAACCACAAAATGACAATGAGCGGTTTCTCCCGCAATTCAATGGATAACACATCGGTCTTTTCCTCTGCAACCCGCGGCATAGCAATACGCAACGTCACCGTTCCGTTATTGGGATCCACTTTGTCAATGTAAATTTTGTAATTGTTTTCGGGAATTTCCACCGGCTCTTTTTTCATTTCCCCGTTTTCAACAATTAAGGTAGGGGCAAAAGTGCCTTTCAGGGGTTTCCAGTAGCTGTCTTCAAAGATTTTTATTTGCAAATTGGCTTTAATCACCTGTTTCCCCGGTGCCATTTGAACGTCGAAATCAAGGAAATGCACTTCCATTCCCGCTACGTCGGCATGATCGCCTTTGGCAATGGTTTCCACCACTTCATTGGGGGCATCCGCCGGTGTAAATGAAATCGGGGCAATGTAAATATCCTTGTCAAATTCATTTTTAACGTCCGGAGCCACCATGTAACTCTTGGTAAACTTGCTATAATAAAACTGGGGCAAGGCGATATATTTTTCCCTTGGCGTTTGCACAACCAGTTTTACCCGGTCTTTTCCCCGCCCTTCCGGATCGGCAATAAAGCCTTCAAATTTAATTTTATATCCAAAGGCAGCGTCATAATACTTCCCTAACGGGAGATTCACTTTTTCGTGGCGGTCGAACACGGAGGATGTAATAATTCCGATAACCATAAAGGCAATGCCCACGTGAGCCAGGTAGGCACCGGCTTTGGGGTAATTTTTCAACAAGAAACGGTAGACAAAGATGGCATTTATCCAGATGGTAAAAATGGAAAGAAAAATTAATAACAGCGCCTTCCAATTGTGGGCACCTACCAAATACGAAATGCCGGTAAGTACAGCTGCTCCGAGCGCACTGGTTCCCACAGCTTTCCAATCGATTTTGTTTTTCCGCCAGGCGGTGACCGGGGTTATTCCGATTAAGACCAGCAGCGCAATGGCAACAGGCACGATCACCTGATTGTAAACATCCGGCTGGATGCTAATGGGCTTCCCAAACAGTGCCCCGGAATAAATAGGAGCAGACGTGGCAAATAGCACAAACAACGCCGTTAGAAAAACGGACATCATCCCCATAAAAATAAGCGTTTCCCGGGTAGCCAGACTATCGGTAAACGGCGGGCTAACCGCTTTCATCCGGTTAAATTCCTTCAAATAAAAAACCAGGAACAGGCCGCCAAATAACGCCAGTGTTCCGATTAAATACGCATTTAAACCGGATTCCGCAAAGGAATGCACGGAAAAATCCGTTAACACACCGGAACGGGTTAAAAAGGATCCCCAAAGCACGGTCAGGAATGTGAACCCGGCTAAAAACAAATTGAGCCGTACCAGGGATTTTAATCGGGATTGAATAATGATGCCGTGCAACAACACAACACCCACCAACCAGGGAACTAAAGAGGCATTTTCTACCGGATCCCATCCCCAGTAGCCTCCCCAACCCAGGGTAACATACGCCCAGTATCCGCCCAGAATAATTCCTGCGCCCAATGCAATTAAAAAGAAAACAACCCAGGGACGTACAACCTTTAACCAACCATGAAAACTGCGGGTTACCAGGGCATGCATGGCAAAGGCAAAAATAACCATGGATAAACTGTACCCCAAAAACAAGGTTGGGGGATGAATACGCATCCAGGGGTTTTCCAGTAGCGGATTCAATCCCTGTCCGTCGGAAGGTACAAATCCCACCGGCACATTATCAAACGCCTGGTAGATCGTGGCAAAGGGATTTTTTTCCAGTAGAATAAGCAATAAGTACGCCTGAACCAGAAGATGGAAGCCCAGCACATAGGGCATCCGCTTACCCACTGTACGCAGCAGCACGAAGCCGTAAATACTCCCATAGAACAACCACAATAAAAACGTGCCTTCCTGTCCGCCCCAGAATGTGGTGAACAAATATCCGGGGCCTAAACTCCGGGAGCTGTACTGCCAGACGTAAGCAATTTGAAATTGATGGGTCAGAATAGCCCCCATCAGCAATGCGGCCGCTGCAATAATGGCAGCAGACGATACCCCAAAGGCAACACTTCCTAATCGATAGAGTTCTTCGGTGCGATCTTTAGCGTAATAAAAAAATGCTGCCATGGAAACAATGGCAGCCACAAAACCAATGGTAATCGCCAGGTATCCGCTAATCATGATTTCACCCCCGGCGCCTGTTCCGCCTGATATTTGGAAGGGCATTTCACCAGGAGCTTTTGGGCCTGAAAGACACCGTTTTCATAGGTGCCGACAGCCACAACCTCCGTTGCCATTTCGAAGTTGGAAGGTTTTACCCCGAAATAGCGCACTTCGAACACGGTACCTTCCTTGTCCTTCATTTTAAAAATGAATTCTTTGCGCTTAAAATCGTAGCGCTCACTACCGGGAACCCGTTCCCCTTTGACCTGAACCACCCGGTTGGTTTTCTGTGCTTCTGCCAGGGACACATACGGGGTGATGGAGCTTTTTAATTTAACACCGGCAAAAACAATGAAGCCGATGATGATGACGAAACCCAATATATATTTAAGCCTCATGGCGCCTCCGCCTATTTATTGAACAACGATTGAATGCGTTCATTTAATTTTTTGACCTTTTGATCCAGAGACATCAAAAAGAAAAAAATACCTGCCCAAATAATCAAATTAATGATTAATACAATGTAAATATTTTGTCCCACTTCATTATTCGAAGTTGCAATCAATGCTTTGGTAGTGTCCGGATTCAATAAGCCAATAATGAATGTCGCTAAAGCCATGAACTTACTCCTCAAGTTTGCGCAATACGTGTTGTTCTAAAGATAACACCTTCACCCGTAAAGTAAACAACCAATAAAATAAAACCGTAAACGCCCCGAACGAACCCAAAAATACCCGCAACATACGCACATCCATGTGGATCTTACGATCGGGATTGATTAAAGGATCCGGGTGTAAAGAATCGTAAATTCTGGGAATAACGAATACTAAAAATGGCACCGTGGCAAATGCAAGTAAGGAATACACCGCGGCAAGCCGGGCGCGTTGTTCGGGATCTTCAATGGCAGACCTGAGGGCAAAATACGCCGCATAAATAAGCAACAACATGAAAATGGAAGTTTCCCGCGGATCCCAATTCCAGTAAGAATGCCAGATTTCCTTGGCCCAGATGGAACCGGTTACCGTGGTTAAAATGGCAAAAATCAATCCGATTTGCGCAGCAGCTTCCGCCCGAATATCGTAATGAAGTTGATGCCTCATTAAATACAAAACACTAAATACGGCTGAAATAAAAAACGCCAGGGTTGTCACCCAGGCAGAAGGCACATGAAAATACAACACACGGGTGGTTTGCCCCAGCCCTTTTGCAGTGGGGGTAAACAAAAACGCCGCCACAATAATCACCGCCATCCACACACCCAGCAGATACTTCCACCAATTCTCCCGCATTAGCGCCTCCAGATAAAGTCAAACAATAAAATACTTGCCGTAAAAATAACCACAGAAAAAGAAAATAATATCTGCAAATCCGAAATACAAGCAGTTAAGCCGCCCCCTTCCAGGGCTGTCCAGCTCCCCTGAATGGCGCTCCGTAACACCGGCACCGCCAATGGAAAGGTTAATACGGCAAATAATGCTCCCCGGTTGCTGGTTTGCGCAATAATAGCAGCAATAATTGTGGAAATCGTAGAGAGGGCAACACTTCCCAGAATGATAACTGGAATGAATGTTCCCCAGTTGATACCGCTGACATCCAGAAAAATAACAAACAGCGGTACAATAACAATTTCCAGGGCCAGCAATAAGATGACGTTAAACAGCCATTTCCCCAGGAAGACTGTCACCGGCTGGGTTAACAGGCGCAGGGTATCGGCTGTTTGTTGCTCTTCTTCTCGTACAAAAATATGTGCCAGGCCGCTCATGGCCGAAAAGAAAATTACCACCCACAATAATGCCGACAGGATGGGCGGTTTTACCCGTAACGCGCCAATGGAAAAACTAATGGCAGACAAACTAATAACCGCAAACAATCCAATGGCATTTAATGCAAAGCGGCTGCGAAATTCCAGCCGAAAGTCCTTCCGAAATATCAATATGCTATTGCGCAGTAACGTCCACACGAATATCTCCCAGCTGAATTTCTTGCGGTTCATTGGTGGCTAAAATGACAATATGGTCGTGTTTGTATTCACGAATTAGCGCATACACCGTTTCTTTCCCTTCCTCATCCAGATTGGCAGAAGGCTCATCCACAAACAACACGGCCGGCTGATGCAACAGGGCCAGTACGTACTTCATCCGCTGCAGCATTCCGGAGGAATAGGTTTTCATAAAATCGGCTTCTCTTCCCTTTAAGCCAAATTGTGTCATGAGTTGCAGACCCTTCTGAAACGGCTGGCTTATCCCCTGCATTTTTCCGAAAAACTCCAGATGTTCCTTAGCGGTTAAATCGGGGTACAGCTGAAGGTACGGGGAAACCAGTCCAATCGCCGGAAGCAATTCCGTGGGTTGCCGGGGGGTATTGCCGTTAAAATACTGCACCGTTCCCTTACTGGGCCGCAACAAACCGGAAAGTATTTTTATCAGGGTGGATTTACCGGAGCCATTGGGGCCGGTGATGACCACCGACTGCCCTTTTTCCACTGTAAAAGAAATGCCCTTTAATACCCGCCGCACATGGAATTGTTTATAAATGCCATCGGCTGTAATGCGGGTTACGGTTGGCGTCATGCTACAATCTCCGCAATTTTCCGGGCGGCCCGTTCACTGGCACCGGGCGGGCCCAGTTTTTCCCGAATTTGCCCTAATCGCTCTCTGGTTTGCTGGTAATAGG
>WGBF01000196.1 GCA_015494485.1 bacterium
AGTCCCATTGAACACAGTTTGGGACTGCTGCGGGATTTTTACCGCCTGGGTGTCCGTTACATTACCCTCAGCCATTCCAAACCCAATGACATTTCGGATTCGGCTACCGATACCGCCCGCTGGGGTGGATTAAGCGATTTTGGAAAGCAGGTGGTGCGGGAAATGAACCGGCTGGGAATGCTGGTGGATGTTTCCCATCTCTCCGACGATGCCATTCGCGATGTGCTGAGCATTAGCCAGACACCGGTTATTGCCTCCCATTCATCCGTGCGGGCGCTGGCACACCATCCCCGCAATCTTCCCGATGAGTTGATTAAAGGCATTGCCCGGAATGGTGGCGTCATTCAGATTAATTTTTATTCCGGATACTTAAGTGATGAGTACAATCAGGCTTACCAGAAGGCCAAGAAAGAACTGGCACCCGAAATTGCCGCCTTGAAGGAACATTTTGCCGATGATGAAAACGCCTACTGGCGGGCATACATCAAATTGTTTGAGCGCTACCACATTCCGGTGCCGGATGCTTCGGTCATTGTGGATCACATCGATTATGTAGTAAACCTGGTTGGGATTGACCACGTTGGCCTGGGCAGTGATTTTGACGGTGTCTCCTCACTCCCTAAGCGTATGGACGATGTAAGCCGCCTGCCGTTAATTACCTACATCATGTTAAAACGGGGCTATTCTGAAGAAGAAATCCGCAAAGTGCTGGGGGGAAACCTGTTGCGCGTTATGGAAGCCAACGAGCGGTTCAGCCGGCAGCAGAAAAGTCATTAACCGGTTAAGAAAGCCCTTTCACCTTGCACCCTCTGGGGGAAAGGGTTAATTTTGCCTGTTCAATTATTGGGGAAAACACATGCGTACCATTCGCTTAGCTTTAGCCCAGATTAATCCCACTGTTGGGGATTTTGAAAACAACGTGAAAAAAATTGAACATTTTACCAAACAGGCCATCCAGCAGGAGTGCGATATTGTTGCCTTTCCGGAAATGTGCTTAACGGGTTACCCCCCGGAGGATTTGCTTCTAAAACCAGAATTTATTGATGATAACCTGAAATATCTGGAAAAGCTGCTCCCGTTAAGTAAAGACATTACCATGATTGTGGGGTACGTGGATCGGCAGGATGACATTTTCAACACCGCCGGTGTACTGCATCAGGGGAAGCTGGCCGGCAAGTACCACAAGCATTACCTCCCCAATTACGGTGTATTTGACGAAGACCGCTATTTTCAGGTGGGTGAGTCCCTGCCCGTGTTTAAATTTTGGGATACAATGATCGGGGTGAATATTTGTGAAGATATCTGGTATCCCGGTGGCCCCACCCACGACCAATCCCTGTACGGAAATGCCGAAATTATCATTAACATTTCAGCCAGCCCGTATGTGGCCGGGAAGGCGAAAAACCGGTTTAAAATGATGTCCGTGCGGGCAGAGGATAACGAAGTGATTGTGGCCTATGTGAATTTGCTGGGTGGCCAGGACGAACTGGTGTTTGACGGCAACAGTTTTATTATTTCCGAAGTGGGAGAGTTAATTGCCCACGCCCCGGCATTTGAAGAAGCCCTGGTGGTGGCGGATTTGCACCCCGACAATGTATTTAACCGCCGGTTGCACGATCCCCGGCGCCGGAAGGACAAATTGCTCTCCATTCCGGAATCTCCCATTGAAATCTTTGAGCTGGATACCCCGGAAAACGCGTCCAAAAAACGGAAAGCCGTTCAACCGGTAAAAGCCCCATTTCTGGAAATAATCCCGGAGGTGTACGAAGCCCTGAAACTGGGACTGCGGGATTACGTGCACAAAAACCGCTTTCAGAAAGTGTTAATTGGGATTTCGGGGGGGATTGACTCCGCACTGGTGGCAACCATTGCCACGGATGCCCTGGGAAAAGACAATGTAGTGGGCGTTGCCATGCCCAGCGAGTTTACCAGCGAAGCCAGTAAAACCGATGCCCGTCAGCTGGCGGAAAATCTGGGGATTACCTTTTACGAAGTTCCCATCACCCGCCTTTACCATACCTATCTGGAGGAGTTAAAGCCCTTTTTCAAGGACTTACCCATGGATATTACTGAAGAAAACATTCAGGCGCGCATCCGCGGCAATTTGCTGATGGCTTTCTCCAACAAATTTGGGTGGCTGGTGCTGGCTACCGGTAACAAAAGCGAAATTAGTGTGGGCTACTGTACCCTGTACGGCGATATGGTGGGGGGCTTTTCGGTAATCAAAGATGTACCCAAAACCATGGTGTACCAGCTGGCACGGTATCGCAATCAATTGGGCGAGACGCCGGTTATTCCGGAATCTATTTTGCAAAAAGCGCCGTCCGCAGAATTGCGTCCCGACCAAAAAGATACCGATTCCCTGCCCCCCTACGAAGTGCTGGATCCCATCATCGAAGCCTATGTGGTCAAGGATCTCTCTTACGAAGAAATTCTCAGCCAGGGGTATGATCCTCAGGTGGTGCGGCGGGTAATTCGCATGATTGACGGCAATGAATACAAACGCCGCCAGGGAGCACCCGGGATTAAGATTACCTACCGCGCATTTGGAAAAGACCGGCGCTTCCCCATCACCAATCGCTACAATCCGTATGAGGAGTATCAGAATAATAAGAAAAAATAAAATAAAAATGGCCGGGGCGAAAAGCCTTTGAGTTTATAAGGGAACGCTAACTGTACTTCAGTGCCTATTTCTTTGCTACAAAAACGCTGTCAATCCAGACGTATTCCGCTTCGGCAGTATCGGGGATGCTTTCCGCTTCGGCAATGATAATTTCGGGGAAACGCCCGCACTGTTCTTGAACAAACCTCAATATTTTAGGCGGTTCGGCTGTAGGCACATAAACATATTTCCTGGAAACACGCTCCAGATGGTCGTCGAAAATCAGCCGGGTTGAATCCGGGTTCCAGAAGCTGGCATAAATGCGCACGCGATAGTTAAAGCACCATTTATATCCGGGTTCCACATCCAGTACAACCAGTTCGGGCCCGGCAATGGGCGAAAAGTCCCCGGTAAAATTTTTAGCCCCGCCGGGTATTTTGTTAACCACCATTGAACTGTCTCCAAAGTATCGATGAATCAAGATGGGTTCGTTTGGCATACTCCATTCAATCCCTACATCGGGATATTCGGCTAACCGGTTGATCTGACCGCTTTTCACCAGTTCAACTGAGTCCCAGACATATTGCAACGGGGCTTCCGGTTGGTGATTCTGTTCCGGTTCAAGAGGGATGGTCAAATCGGAACCACCTGGTTTTCCAGGATACACCAGGAGCTTTAATTCAAAAGGTCTGGGGTCAATCGCAACAGCAAATTGGTAGAAAAAAGGGGTTCCGTCTCCACCATCGGCCGTAATGGGTAGCCGTATTATTTTTCTCGCGGAGTCACCCGTGAAGACATCGGTATAAATAGTGAGATACGTTTCCCGAAGTGACCAATTTGTGAGATTATTTTTAATCAATAACAGAGGCTGCGGCCTCCAGTCGATGATTTTGACCTGGTCATCGTCCCCGAACTCAATCGGTAGTTCTGCCAATTTCCTCTCCCTACTTGAAAAAGAATGAATTGCCACCAGTTTTGAGCTTGAGGGGTCATAGGCAATGGCAATATCCTTTTCGGGAAGAGAATCCAGAATTGTAATAGTTGTAGGGGAGACCGATTTGACAAACTCCGTTCCGTTCCAGACGAAGGGGATGCTATCAACATAAATTATGTATTCATCTTCGTGTCGGAACTCAATAGTATGGAAAACCCCATTCGGCCCTTCATAGCTTTCCAGATGAGAAAAGACCGGGTGCATGGACTGGGTTTCAAAAACCTGGGCCAAAATGGTAATATAGCGTGCTTCACCCCCCGAACCGCCTTCGTATGTTTTCAGAATTAGCTCTTCTCCTGGCAGGGGACAGACGTCTTTCAGTTCATATTCTGAAATAGGGTAATCTGAGGTAAATTCGTTTATCTTTTTATATGGGCTGCGGGAAGTATCCAGAACGGCGATTGTGTAGTTGGAGTCGTCCACAACTATTTTGTATGCTGGTGGTGGTGGCTCAGTTGAACAGGCCCAAAAAACCATTAGAAAACCGGTAAGGACGAAACTGCAATAGCCCTTTCTGTTAAATTGAACCCAAAACATAGTTATTTTTCCTCTCAAATTTTTTCAAAAAAGATAATATCAATATGAAGCAGTGAAGACAATAAAAGCACTTTGTGTTCCACAGGAATGCCCTGCGGGAAAATAACGCTGAAATTATCCGCATCGGAACGCCATTCCTGTTTTAGCCCGGCCCAGTGTTTTGTTATTTCCCCTACTGTTGTTCCGTTGGAGTCGAATATCTTCCATCGTGATTTGCGAAAAAAACGGCCTTTCACTTTATATATTGCCCGACCGGTGTAATCGACTACGGTAAAGGTCATCATGTGCAGGAATCCCCGTTTGCTGGTACCCAGAAATCTGCCTTCGGCGTCGTATACATGGATATTATCTGAATAAAAGGGCCAGGGGCGATTTAACGTAAAGCATAAATCCCCTGCAGTGTTCCGGATAAGTAGCTTCATGGAATGCCAGCTTCGAAAAATCGAACGCGTTAGCAGTGCCCAAACCGGCATATCTTCCTGGACGCGGTACAATACGTCTCCGGCAGGGGTAAAAATGGCGTAATTACCAATCTCTTCCCACATCCCTGATTGGGTGTATTTTTCTTTTACAACAAGGGCGTTAAGAGATTCCAATTCTGTCATTTTGAACCTCCTGAAGTTTGGACAAAGATCGGTGAAACGAACAGAACGGTTGTATTGTAGAACCGGTTTTTACCGAATCGGTGGGTTCGCTTACGTTGAAGACAATGGGGTCTTCGCTGTCATCGGTTCTTTCGGCAAAACCACCGCACACGGCTATATCCCCGGCACCACGCGGGGTGTTGAAGTACCCGTCGCAACGGGTTCAGTAAAAGTATTTATCATCGGTAAATAATTAACACAGTTAAAGAATTTTTTGGTGCTCTTGGATTCTTTTTACTTTACGTTCAACAATTTGTACGCTTTTCTCATTACGAACATTGTACAATAAGGGTGATTCTCCATTCACTTTGCTCCAGGTTCACGGATCAACCAACGGGGCAGCAGCGGTTTGCGTCCGGTGACTCCGTAAGCCAAGGACGAACCCTCCGCCAGTACTTCTGAGATCGTGAAGCACGCTAAGGGTGAAAATGTTGCTAATAAACAGATATTTACCAGCATTACTCCATTCTTTCCAAAACGCTTTCACTGTTCTCTTTTAACCCTTAATGACCAGCAGCTACACCCCTGTAAATTTTTACGTGAAATATGGTTAAAAATAACGGCGCCAAAAATTTTTCATTTTTCCCACATTTTCCTTTTGCACCGCCGGAGAATGTCGACTATATTTATTCTGACCGAACGGTCGGTCAAAACACCTGGAGGTTGCTGTGGCTAAAGTGGTGGATAAAGATGCCAAACGGAAACACATTCTCCGCAGCGCCATGCGCGTGTTTGCCGAAAAGGGCGTAGCCAATACCAAAATGACTGATATTGCCCAGGCAGCGGGCATTGGTAAAGGCACCATTTACGAATATTTTTCCAGCCGGGAAGAACTGTTTGAATCCGCTTTTGAATACCTGTTGCGGAAAATTAAAGCCATGATGGTGTCCCAGATTGACGAATCCCTGGGACCCGAAGACCGCCTGCGTCAGGGATTTTTAGCCTACCTGGATGTGGCCACCATGCAAATCGAAGATTTTGTGGAAATTTTGCTGGATTTCTGGGCCTACGGCATTCGCAATAAAAACAACGGTGAAAATCTGGCCCTGGACATTCGCACCCGCTATCAGGAATTGCGGGACTTGACCATCCCCCTGCTGGAAGAGGGCATTCAAACCGGGTTATTCAAACCCCACGATACATACCTGGTGGCATCGGCGATTATTGCGGCAGGAGACGGCTTGTTGCTGCAGTGGATGGCTGACCGGAACAACTTCAATTTAAAAAAGGCGGCGCAAACCATTCTGGAAGTTATTTTGCGCGGCATCCGGAATGCAACGTAGCGCTTCGCAAGATGGCTTACATCGCTTTGAAAATAAATAGTGAATATTAAACCAAAATCAGGAGACCGGGTAATGGCACAGCAAAGCAAAACCAAAAAACTGGCTTCCGAAGAAGAAGCCATGCGGGTGGCGGAAGAAGCCCGCGAAGAAAGCTGGGAAAAGGCCAGTTTTCTAAAAGAATTGTTCCTGGGGAAATTCCGTTTCGACCTGGTGTATCCGTTCCCCAGGCTAAAAGGTCTGGATGACCCGGAATACCAGGCATTTTTTAACAAAATGAAGAAGTTCCTCAAGGAAGAAGTGGATTCCGACAAAATTGACCGTGAGGACAAGGTCCCGGAAGAGGTGATTCGGAAACTGGCGGAGATGGGGGCGTTTGGCATTAAAATTAAAAAGGAATACGGCGGATTGGGCTTTTCCATGGCGGCTTATACCAATATCATGAAACTGGTAACCAGCAAGGATGGTGCCCTTACCGCGCTGTTGTCTGCTCACCAATCCATTGGAGTACCCCAGCCCCTGATTTTGTTCGGCACCGAAGAACAAAAGAAGAAATACCTTCCCGAATTGGCCAAAGGCGCAGTGTCCGGTTTTGCCCTGACCGAACCGGACGTGGGTTCTGACCCCGCCAACCTGCACACCAGCGTTCGGGAATCCGAAGACGGTAAATACTACATTTTGAACGGCGAAAAATTATGGACCACCAACGGCCCCATTGCCAAATATCTGGTGGTAATGGCCCGCCATGTGGAAGACGGGAAAATCAGCGCCTTTATTGTGGATACTGACTGGGAAGGTGTGGAAAAGGTCCACCGCTGCACCTTTATGGGGCTGCACGGGATTGAGAACGGTGTGATTGCCTTTAAAAATGTGAAAGTCCCCAAAGAAAATTTATTGTGGAAGCGGGGCAAAGGGTTAAAGCTGGCATTAATTACCCTTAACAGCGGACGCCTGTCTATTCCCGCCACCACTGTGGGTGGGGCAAAAGCCATGCTGGAAATTGCCCGTCGCTGGTCCCAGGAACGGGTTCAGTGGGGGCAGCCCATTGGTAAGCACGAAGCTATTGCCCACATGCTGGCGGACATGGCAGCCGACACGTTCGCCATGGAAGCAGTGGCCGACCTGAGTACGGCCTTGCTGGACAATGGGTTTGATATTCGTCTGGAAGCGGCGGTGGCAAAAATGTACAATACCGAAGTAGGCTGGCGCATTGTGGATGACACGGTGCAAATAAGGGGTGGACGGGGGTACGAAACCGCTGATTCCCTCCGCGCCCGTGGTGAAGACCCCTTACCGGTGGAACGGGGAATGCGCGACTTCCGCATTAACCGCATTTTTGAAGGCTCTACGGAAATTCTGCATCTCTTTATTGCCCGGGAGGCGGTTGACAAGCATCTGGAAGTGGCCGGTGCCATGCTGGATCCCAAAAAGCCACTGGGTGAGAAACTGGCGGCGCTTCCCAAAATTATTGCCTTTTATGCCACCTGGTATCCCTCCCTCTGGCTGGGTTGGAGTCGCTGGCCCAAATACAGCAAGTTCGGACGTCTTGCCAAACACCTGCGTTTTGTGGACCGATCCTCCCGCAAACTGGCCCGCGAAATTTTCCACGGTATGATGCGCTATCAGGCCGGGTTGCAGCGCAAACAGGCATTTTTGTTCCGGCTGGTGGATATTGGCGCTGAACTGTATGCCATGGCGGCAAGCATTAGCCGGGCCCAAAAAATGGCTGCAGAAGGCAACAAAGATGCCATTGACGTGGCGGATATTTTCTGCAAAAATGCCACGCGCCGGGTGAAAAGGCTCTTCAAAGACCTGTGGGATAACGACGATGTGGCCAAATACAAATTTGCCCGCGGTATTCTGGATAACAAATACACCTGGCTGGAAGACGGCATTGTGGGTAGCTACGATGACCGTGCTTCCTCATCCACCGAAACCCCCAGTCCGCAAAAAGAAGCCACACCGGTTTCGTAACCAACACGTGGCGGGGTCCAGACGGCCCCGCCGCTTTTTTTCAATTTAAACAAAAAGGAGAGTTGTGATGTCCCATACAGAACGTTTCGCCGTCATTGTGGATGCCGTTCGAAGCCCCATTGGGATTAAGCGGGGCCAGATGGTTGGCATTCGCCCCGATGATTTAACGGCTCAGGTACTGGATGCCCTGATGAAGCGGAATCCCCAGATTTCCAAAGAAACGGTGGAGGATATTATCCTGGGGTGTGCCTTTCCGGAAGGAGCCCAGGGCATGTTGCTGGCACGTGCAGCGGGTATTCTGGCCGGCTTCCCGGAAACGACCACCGGCAAGGTTGTAAACCGCTTCTGTGGATCGTCCATGGATGCGCTTCACCAGGCGGAATACGCCATTACCCTGGGCGATGCCGAGGCAATTATCGCTGCGGGGGTAGAGGACATGTTCTCTGTTCCCATGGGTGGATTTAACCCCAGTTTTCATCGGGAACTGGTGAAGAAGAAATACTACATTTCCATGGGCGAAACGGCAGAAATTCTGGCCCGGGAAGGGAATATTTCCCGTGAGGACCAGGAAGAATTTGCCATTGCCTCCCACCGCAAGGCACTGGATGCCTGGGCCAACGGTCGGTTTGACAACGAAGTGGTTCCGGTGCAGAAAAAAGATGTGACCATTGCCCGCGACGAAGGCCCCCGGGAACCCGATGTGGAAAAAATCAAATCCCTCAAGCCGGCCTTTCTGGCCGATGGAACCGTAACTGCTGCAACCAGCAGCCCCATTTCCGTCGGTGCCGCCGCATTGCTGGTAACCAGCAATACCCTGGCTCAACAATTGGGTCTCAAACCCCGCGCCCGCATTGTGGCCCGCGCTGTAGCGGGAGTGGACTGGACCCGCATGGGAATGGGGCCGCTACCCGCAACGGAAAAAGCGCTGAAGCGGGCTGGCATGACCCTGAAGGACATCGATGTGATTGAACTAAATGAGGCCTTTGCGGCGCAGTCCCTGTACGTGATTCGCAAAGGGGAATGGCCCATGGAAAAAATCAATTTGAATGGGGGTGCCATTGCCCTGGGACATCCCCTGGGAGCTTCCGGTGCCCGGATTGTGGCCACGCTTCTGAATGTAATGGAACAGCAGGATGCCCAGGTGGGATTGGCGACCATGTGTATTGGTACCGGTCAGGGCATTGCAACCATTATTGAACGCATGTAAGGGAGGAGACCACAATGAGCACGCAAATAAAAAAAGTGGCCGTGTTGGGTACGGGCGTCATGGGGAGTCAAATTGCGGCCCATCTGGCCAATGCGGGCATTCCCTCCCTGGCATTTGATATTTCCCAGGAGGTCGCCCAGCGCGGCATTGAGATGGCAACCAAAATTAAACCCCCGGCATTTTACGACCCCAAAGCGGTGAAGCGTATTACCCCCTGCAACTTTGACGACCATCTGGAACGATTGGGGGAAGTGGACTGGGTGATTGAAGCGGTAGTGGAACGGCTGGACATTAAACAGTCGCTGTTCAAGCGCATTGCGCCCCACCTGAAGCCGGAAACCATCGTCAGTTCCAATACCTCCGGCATTTCCATTTCGGATATGCTGCAGGAAATGCCCAAAGCGTTTCGTCAGCGTTTTCTGGTCACCCACTTTTTTAATCCCCCGCGGTACATGCATTTGCTGGAAATTGTACCCGGTGCGGATACCCTTCCGGAAGTTGTGCAAACGATGGTCGAATTCGGTGAAAACGTGCTGGGGAAGGGCATTGTGTACGCCAAGGATACCCCCAATTTTGTGGCAAATCGCATTGGGGTGTACGGAATGATGCTCACCCTGCGTCTGGCCCTGGAAATGGGCCTAACGGTGGAAGAAGTGGATGCCCTTACCGGCACGGTTATCGGGCGTCCCAAAAGTGCTACCTTCCGCACTGCCGACGTGGTAGGCCTGGACACGCTGGCCCACGTGGCCCGCACCGCGTACGAAAAATGCCCTTCCGACGAGGAACGGGAAATATTCCGAATTCCCGAGGTGCTGGAAAAACTGATTGAAAACGGCTGGCTGGGCCAGAAAAGCGGGCAGGGATTTTACAAAAAAGAAGGCAAGGAAATCCTTTCCCTGGACCTTCAGACCCTGGAGTATCGGCCGCGCCAGAAAGTGCGCTTTGAAAGCCTGGATAAAATTAAGAAACTACCCCGAACGGAAGACCGCATTAAGGCACTGGCCTACGCGGACGACAAAGCGGGGCAATTTGTGTGGCAGGTGCTTTCCCGCACGCTGGTCTATTCCGCCAACCGCATTCCGGAAATTACGGATGATATTTTGAATGTGGACAACGCCACGCGCTGGGGATTTGGCTGGGAATTTGGTCCCTTTGAAACGTGGGATATTCTGGGAGTGGAAGAAAGCCTGCAGAAAATTGAAGCGGAAGGTCGCCCGGTTCCGGAAGGGGTGCGACGCATGGTGACCTGCGGTTGTCCTCAATTTTACACTGTGGAAAAAGGCCAGCTTGTTTTTTATGATTTGGTTAAGCGCGAACCGGCCCCGGCGCCGGAACGCCCCAATGTTATTCAATTAAAACTGGAAAAGCATCGCCGGCCGGTGGTCATGGAAAACGACAGTGCCAGCCTGGTGGACATTGGGGATGGCGTATTGTGCCTGGAATTTCACAGCAAATACCAGCCCAATATGAACCCCATTGATGACGACATGCTCAAACTTCTGGGAGCAGCCCTACAGCTCATTCCCAAAAAGGGATTTAAAGGGCTGGTTATTGGCAACCAGGCGCAGAATTTTTCCGTTGGGGCCAACCTGGGTATGATTTTGCACCTCATTCAGCAGCAGGCCTGGGACCAGATTGAGGCGTTGAGCAAAAACTTTCAGGATTTAACCCAGGGAATCAAATATGCCCCCTTTCCGGTTGTAAGTGCACCCTTTAATATGACCCTGGGAGGCGGATTTGAAATTTCTGCTGCCGCCGATGTGGCCGTAGCCTCTGCGGAGTTGTACACCGGTGCGGTGGAGGTGGGCGTGGGATTAATTCCCGGTGCCGGCGGTACCCTGCGCATTTTGCTCAATTTCATTAACATGATGAAGCCCGCGCGCATGGGGCCCTTTCCCCCGGTGCAAAAAGCCTTTGAGACCATTGCGTACGCCAAGGTGTCCTCTTCCGCGGTGGATGCGCAAAAAATTGGCTACCTGCGTCCGGGTGACGTGATTGTGATGAATCCCGACCATTTGATTTTTAAAGCCAAACAAACCGTTCTGGAAATGGCCGAAAATTACCAGCCGCCAGCACCCCCGGATGATATTTATCTGCCCGGCGAAGGGGGCTATCTGGTGCTGGAAGCCGCTATTGAGGACCTGGTGAAGCAGGGTAAAATCAGTGAATACGATGCCTTTATTGGTAAAAAACTGGCTTATGTGCTGACCGGCGGCGACATTGCCGACCCCCTGCAACCGGTGGATGAACAAACCATTCTGGACCTGGAACGCCGGGTTTTTGTGGAATTGTGCCAGCAACCCAAAACCCAGGAACGCATTGCCCACATGCTGAAAACCGGGAAACCTCTGCGCAATTAACCCCGTTTACGGCCGGCAGAATCGATGCGGTTCTGTCGGCCGTTATTTACTTTCCAACGTTTGTTGAGAAATACGGCAATCCAGTGACTAATCCAGTGAGGGAATCCATTCCGGCGGAATGGGACCCAGGTCGCCGGCGGCACAGTTTTCCTGCACCTGTTGTGGTGTTTTGGCCCCCGGGATTACGGTGTGCGTGGCAGGATGGGAAATGCAAAAGCGCAAACTCACCTGCGCCATGCTCTGATTCGGGAAGCTGTCAAACAGGGGCTTTACCTTTTCCAGCCGGTTAAAATATTCCCGCATTTTTTCCGGAGACAGGTTCATCCGGCGATGGTCATCGTCGCTAAAACGGGTTTCGGGTGTAAATTTACCGGTCAGAAACCCAAAAAGCAGGGGAA
Organism: bacterium; assembly: GCA_015494485.1. GTDB lineage: Bacteria > Calditrichota > Calditrichia > RBG-13-44-9 > J042 > WGBF01. The sequence continues at coordinate 11,997 of WGBF01000196.1, forward strand.
TGCGCACGATGACTCCAATGCCGTATTTTTGAGCTTTGGGGAAGAGTTCTTTTTCTGCCTCCCGTTCCAGTAAGTTGTACCGCACCTGAATAACATCGATGAGGTCGTGGTGGCGGTCCAGAAAGTGGGCCTGTTCCGTTTCTTTAAACGATTGCACACTCCAGCCGGCATGTAAAATTTTACCCTCCCGTTTCAATTGTGCCAGGGCTTCCCAGGGTTCCTCCATTTCCAGCTTGTCCGTATCCGGGCTATGGAGTTGCAGAATGTCCAGTGCCTCAACGCCCAACCGCTTTAAACTTTGCTCCGCGGCAAATAGGATGTACTCTTTAGAATAGGTCTGACGAATCGGCCCGTACCCGTGGTCGTCTTCCGGCGTGGCATTGTAAAAATCATTGCCGGCTTTGGTGGCCACGATGATGTTGTCTTTGCCCCGCTCCCGAATCAGGCGGGCAATCAATTCTTCGGAATGTCCCCACCCGTACACATCGGCGGTGTCAAAAAAATTCACACCACAATCCACCGCCTGGTGCAAAGCCTTCAGCGACGTCTCATCGTCGGTCTTTCCCCAATTTGCGCCGCCAATGGCCCATGCACCAAAGCCAATGCGGGATACGCGCGGGCCCCGTTTTCCCAGTTGAATGTACTGCATGGCATTTTCTCCATTCCGTTTTCAGTGTTCCCTAATTTAGGAGAAAAAATCGCTTGTGGCGGCGTTCAATGTATTTTTACGGCCAAATTCCGGAAACCGAATGTTATTTCAATGAAGTGAAAAATCTTTGGAAACGGCCGAATAGCCCGTGCCTTGCTTTCCCCCGGGAACCTTCGTAAACTTGTGCCGTTTGCACTATGCACGGAAATGAAAAACAGGAGATTCGTAATGCATTCGTTACCTTTTGAAGAAGACCCCCAGTGGCGCGAGGTGCTGGATGAATTGTCGCGCATTCGCGAACAGGGGGATTATTCCGCCGAGAGTGTGGAATACATCAAGCAAAAACTGCAATCCCCGGATGACCGCGTGCGTGGCGGCGCCGCCCTGGCGGCGGAAGGGTGCTTATTCGAACCCTACGTGGCCGATTTGCTCATCGAACTGGCGGAAAACGATCCCAATCCCTCCATTCGCAAAGCGGCGCTGCAATCCCTGGAAGGCGTTATTTCCGAAGGGGTGGAACAGGGGTTTGAAGACACCACTGGCCCCGAATCCGAAGTGGAATATGCCGAGGATTGGGCAGAGGTGGAATACGGCAGTCTGCGTGAAGATTATTTGCGAGTGAAAAACCTGCTCTTCCGGTTACTGGAAGACCCCGCCGAACCCATGGAAGTGCGGGAAGTGGCCCTGGCAGTGCTGGGGAATCTGGGTTTCCTGGAGGTAATTCGGGAGTACATTCGCGATTTTATTCGCAGCCCCCGCAAATCGGCCCAATTGGTGGCACTCCATGCCATGGGCAAATATCCTTATTACTGGGAAGACGAGCTGGCGGAGATGATTACCCCTGACCAGGACAAAGCGCTGTTAATGGAAGCCATCAGCGCCAGTTATTCCTCCGACTCCGAAAAACTGGCCCGGCGCATTGAAGCGGTGTTGCACCACCCCGACCCCGATGTCATTAGCTATGCCTTAATGACCCTGGCCAACATTAACAAAACGCCGGAATTGGGGGAAATTTTGCAGCAGTTCAGCCTGCATCCTGATCCGCGGGTTCAGGAAACCGCCCGGGAAGCCATTGAGCACTTTTCCCGCAAAAACTTTGACCGTTTCATGAAAGATGAATTTGGCCTGGGGGAATAAGCGGGGCGGAGTGGCAGGCCGTCATTCGGGGTGGGATTAACGCCTTTTAGCGAACGGTTCCTTAGCACGCAACGCCTGGTCGTTCACCTTGCCGCAACCGATCCAGTGCATAGGTAGCCGAAAGGTGAAAGCTTCCCCACGGTGTGTTTCCCCAAAAACAATGTTCATTGAATACCCGAAGCGGGCGGTGTAGCAGTACACCGGGATATGTAACGAAGGTGAAAATACGGGCAGCACGGTTGTAAAGCGGAAATCACAACCC
>WGBF01000197.1 GCA_015494485.1 bacterium
CTGCAGTAGTGGGCAACCCCTGCGACGCAAAAGGGAAGGATGTGCAATGGAAAAACAACGGTTTGTTCCCGGGAAAGGCCGGGGCTGGCGAAACGGAACATGGCTGCTTCTGGCGCTTGTCCTTCTGGTGGTTTCCTGTCAGCAAAAAGGGCAGGTGCAGGAGGAATTTGCCCGTGGCCTGAAGGTATTGCAACGGCAATATGTGCCGGATCCCACCCTGGATGTGCTGCATGCGGATCTCCAACAGCAACAGGGACGATGGGTGCTGCGGGGCGAAACGACTGTCCCGGCGGCACGCCAGGCGGTGCGGGCACTGGCGGATTCCCTGCTTCAACAACATTTTATGGATTCGCTGGTCATTTTGCCCCATCCCTCACTGGGGGATTCCATTTACGGGATTGTAACAGTTAGTGTGGCGCACCTTCGGGAGGAACCCCGCCATGCCGCCCAACTGGTGGATCAGGCAATTCTGGGGGATGAATTGCGCCTTCTCAAACGACGTGGGGGGTGGTACCTGGTGCAAACCCATTACCGCTACATTGGCTGGATGCGCCGGGAATCGTTCGCGCGCACTGACCAGAACGGTTTAACTGCATGGCGGCATAACCCCCGCGTTCGGGTAACGCGGTTGTTTGCCATCATTCATTCCCGGCCCGATGCCACCTCCGAACCGGTGTCCGATGCCGTGTTAAATGCCCGTCTTCGGGAAGTGTCCCGACGGGGAAGGTGGGTCAAAGTGGTATTGCCGGATGGCCGCCAGGGGTTTATTGCCAGTGAAGCTGTTACCGCTGATGTCAAAATACAATTGCCCCGGGAGCGTCTGCGGGATGCCATTATCCGAACCGCCCGCAGCATGATGGGCATTCCCTACCTGTGGGGAGGCAATTCCAGTAAAGGGAATGACTGTTCCGGATTTACCCAGACGGTGTTCTTTGCCAACGGCATTCAGTTGCCGCGGGATGCCCGTCAGCAGGCACTGGTTGGGGATACGGTTCATGTTGATTCCGCTTTTACCAATGTTCTGCCGGGGGATTTGCTGTTCTTTGGGCAAAAGGGCCGCATTACACATGTGGGTATCAGTCTGGGTGGGGCGGCGTTTATTCATCAAAGCGGCTACGTGCATGTGAACAGTCTGGACCCCGCTTCGCCATTGTACAGCAAATATCGGCACCAATCCCTGCAGGTTATAAAACGCGTATTTTAAGCCAGAGGAGGCGATATGAAAAAAATGAATCGCAAACAATTTCTTTCCCTGAGCGGAAAGGTAATGGTAGGAAGCCTTTTCCTTGACCCGGTAATTTCCCGATTGTGGGCCAAACATCCGACAACAAAAACAACAGGTGACGTGATGATTCAAGTTAAAACAAAACGGTTGTACTTAAAACACACCTGGACCATCGCCCGGGGTTCCAGTGATTATAAAGACAATGTGTTCGTGCGAATTGAAAAAGACGGGATTGTAGGCATTGGGGAAGCGGCGCCCAATGTGCGGTATGGAGAAAATGCCAAACTCACCACGCAGCGGATTCATGAAGCGGAATCCATTTTCAGAGAAAACGATTTTTTCCACTACTGGGATATTAAAGATGCCCTGGATGCCCGCATTACGGACCAGAGTTGTGCCAAAGCCGCGCTGGACATTGCCCTAATGGATTGGGTAGGCAAGGCGTTTAATGCCCCCCTCTACAAACTGTTTGGGTTCGACACGGCAAAAGCGCCGTTAACCTCCTATTCCATCGGGATTGACACCCGGGAAATGATTATTAAAAAGGTTAAAGAAGCCGAACCGTACCCCATTCTGAAAATCAAGGTAGGGACCGACCGGGATGAGGAAATTATTGAAGCGGTGCGCAGCGTGACTGATAAGCCCATCCGCGTGGATGCCAACGAAGGCTGGACCAGTAAAGAAGAGGCGCTGGAACGCATTCAGTGGTTGAAAGACAAAGGGGTGGAGTTTATTGAACAACCCATGCCTGCCAGCATGCTGGAAGAAACGGCATGGCTGCGGGAACGCTCCCCCATGCCCATTATTGCCGATGAAGCGGTGAAAACAGCAGCGGATATTCCCAAACTGGCCAAAGCCTACGATGGGATTAACATTAAGCTGATGAAATCCGGTGGCATGCTGGAAGCGCTGCGAATGATTCACATCGCCAAAGCCCTGGGCATGAAGATTATGCTGGGGTGCATGATTGAAAGTTCGGTGGCAATTTCTGCAGCGGCGCATTTGGCTCCAATGGTGGATTATGCCGACCTGGACGGCAATTTGCTGATCAGCAATGACCCCTTCACCGGCGTAAAAGTAGACCATGGCAAGTTTGTATACAACGATAAACCCGGCCTGGGGGTAGAAGGAGAGTTTTAGCAGGTACTCATGGTCAGACGGAAGCGCAAGGGGTATGGCTGTCCAAAAGCCACTCTGCATCGGAAGAGGTTTTTATTGTGGAATAAATGCGAAGTTGTGTGTGTTACCGGAGGGTACTTTACTCAGGCGCCGGGAAAGGGATTCCCGGACCGCCAGTACCGGACACCTCGTTCTGCCGGACCCCGGAGGGCCGGTCCGGCAGAGGGGTTTTTGAACCGTTTTTACCGGGGGATTGGGTTTTGAACGTTGGCGGTCGATGGTACGGTGACCATGTCCGTACCAAATTTAACCCCAATCTTCCGTAAGAAACCGAATGGGGGCTCACCACCAATAAAAATAAATACATAGTCATTGTCAATTTCAATCCGCTTACCGTCCTGCTCCAGCACCACGGATTTTGCTTTAATTTCCCGAACATGGGAATTAAAGCGTGCTGTGATGCGTCCTTTTTGAATCAGTTTACCAATGCGTTCCTGATTTTTTTGTTTGATGCGGAAAAACTGGGGTTTGCGGTAGGAAATGGTCACCCGGTTGCCCTTTTGCCGGGCGAGGCCAATGGCTGCTTCCACAGCACTGTCACCACCGCCCACGACCAGGATATTAGAATGGGTGTAAGATTGGGCATCGATTAATTGGTACATGACCTTGGCCTGTTGTTCGCCGGGGACCCCCAGTTTACGCGGATTACCCCGGCGTCCCATGGCTAATACGACAAACCGTGTTAAATACTCCTTAGCGGTGGTTTTTACGGTAAACCAGTTGCCCACCTTCTGAACGTCTACCACGCGCTCCTGGCGATGCAGTCGCAGATGAAAATCGCGGTAAATGGATTGCCAGATTTCCAGCAGTTCTTCTTTTTCAATCTCGTGACGATTTAGTTTTCCGTAGAGGGGAATGTCCACCGGTTCCGTCATCACCAGCTTGCGACGGGGATACTGTAAAATAGTACCCCCCAGGTCTTGCGCATCGATGATTAAATAATTCAGATTATTCTGCGTAGCAACCAGAGCCGCACTGGTACCGGCCGGACCGGCGCCGACAATCAAAGCATCCAGAATGTTTTCCGGCGTTGGGTGCTGTTTAATCTGGTCCGCGATGTGTTCCATTGCTTTACGGCCCTGCTGAATGGCATTTTTTATGAGGGCTAACCCGCTTAGTTCTCCCACAATGTAAATTCCGGGTACGGTTGTCTGATAATTTTCGTCCAGTACGGGAATGTCATCTCGCTGCTTAATATCCCCCAACCCAACTTCAATGGCGCCCACCGGACAAATTTTTTCACAATGGCCATGTCCCACGCAACGGACACCATTCACAACGGCCGCCTTACCCCACACCACGTCCAGTACATTTTCCGGGCAGGCCAGTACACAGCTACCGCACCCGATGCACAGGGATTGATTAATAAAGGGGAATTGCGCCCGGGGGCGGGTGATGCCTAATGCGTCGGCTTCCCGCTTTTTGGCAATGGCCTCCTGCTGCCGCTTGCGAAATTGCAGAAAATAGGGGATTAAAATAACCAGAGCGATAATCCCCACAATACCCCAGATGATCCACGCTTCCATGGTTTCGTTCTCCTTTAAAACCCGTAATGTAGTTCCAGAAATTGCTGGAATCCGGTAAAGTCATCCCCGCGGTACTGTTCCAGCACCAGGGAAGCATAAATATGGGCCAGGATCTGCCCGTTCACTTCCAGGCGCAGCCATTGATTGGTCCGTTGCACTTCGCCAAAGGTGTATCCGCGGTACCCAATGGCAAGTTTGCTCCACATTCGGGAAAAGGCATGAACCTGCGCCCACAGTTGCCCGAAGCCACCGGTGGAAAACACGTCGCGGAACAGGTTGCCCTGAATGCCTGCAGACAATTGCTGCCATACCAGTTGCCGCTTCATAAGCGAAAAACCGCCGGCCAGGGCAAGCCGTTGTTCCCCTTGCCGGAGATTCCCATTGGCATACGCCAGGGCAAAAATGTGGCCGGGCAGACGGGCCGAAAGACTCAAGCGGAGTCCCTGCCGTAAGCGGGTGTCAAATAAACTGTCCGAAAGCGTGCGGTAAAAGTAGGTCCAGTAATTGCGACGGGTATCGTAACTCAGGGAAATGGAATGTCCACCGATCAGCCGGTACTGCAGCATGAGGAAAAGGTTGGAAAAGGAGAAGGTTTGCCCGCTTTTTTCCCGCCGCCAATCCCGGTTAATATCAATTTCAAAGGACGATGCAACATACCAGCTACGGGCAATACTCCAGTTGCTTCGGGCATACAAATAAGTTCGATTTTCCACGCCGTCGGTTCGACTGGTGATGTAGGCCAGAGCCGATGTGCCGCGATATGCAGTACGGTTGATTTCGTGGGAAATAAACGCACCGAATTTGGGGCTGGTTGCCCGGAAGGCAAATGTTTCCCAGTCAGGTTCCGTGCCCCCAAAAGCCCCCAGCCGCAGCCCGGCCCCCACTGCCACGCTGACTAACGCACCGTCCAGATACCCCAATCCACTAACCGGGTAAGCGGTAATGCGGCCAACCAGATATTGCAGGCGGTGTTCCGGTTGGGTGCGCTCCAGTGCTGCGGTGTACAATCGGTAGCGGGTGTCTACGGCAGGGATGCTACCGGTACGTACGTTTTGCCGTTGAATCTGATAATACCGGAAATATACTACCAGTCGGTGACCACCCCAAAACCGGTCTATGTTGAATTTAAAACGGGCTGCGGGTCGTTGATACGTGAACCCACTTCCGGCCGTTGCAGCGGAGCGGAAAAAGCTCAGGTCCAACCCGCCACGAATGCGAACGCTCCCTCGTTTAGAAGAGTGAGGGGTACGATGTCGTTTTTTAGCCGAAGGTGGGGGCGATTTTACCCTGGCAGCGGGTGGCGGTGTATTCCGGCGCGGTTCTGTTGTGGATTTTCGATGCGGCTGAAATTTTACCTTTAACCCTGGTACAATGGCAGTTCTGGCTTCCAGAATTTTGCAGGAAGCCGAATGGGCCGCAACATACACCACTTTCAAACGGGCAATGCGTTTTCTGCCGCGAAAGACCAACAGCGTATCGCCTTTCTGAATGCCGTCTTCGCGACCTGCAGCAACATACACAGTGTTCCCGGAAGTGTAGTTAACGGTTGTCCACCGCGACTGCGCTTGGGCACTACTCAATTCCCCGAACACCAACCCCAGCAGCAAAATCCAGAATAGTTGACGCATATTAATCTCCTTCTCCTTCACCTTGTCCGGTGGGGTGGCATTGATAACACGCGGAACTTTCGTAAATGTATCCGCGAACCTCATCATGTTTACTATCGGTTTTTGTTTTCTCGTGTTCATGGCACGATAAACAGGTAAACACGGTGTATTGACCCGCCTGCGGATGACAGGTGGTACACGAAGCCCAGGTACCCTGATGGGAACCGGAATAAATCGGAAAATAAGCCGCGTGTTCCCGGAAGTAAGCCGGTTGCCATCCCACAAATTGATGGCACATGTCGCATTGGGTTGGAAAGCTGCTCTCAGCGTGGGGTGGATTCTGGGCGTTCTGGTAATCCGGCAGGTGGCACTGCTGGCATTGGAACGATACCTGCTGGAATCCCTGGGTAAAACCTTCCCGATGGCAGCTCAGGCAGTCCAGTTGCTCATGCCGTCCACCCCGCATGAAAATGGTGTTGCGATGTGCGACGCTCATGTCCAGCACCAGCCAGTTTTCCGGCGTGTGGCACCGCTGGCAATCCTGCGAAAAACGGCTCTGATGCACATCCGTGTGGCAATCCTGACAAAGCGGGCCGGCCTGGGTAAAATTTTTCAGGGAGTGGCATTGCCCACAGGTCAGGGACCGGTGCGCTCCCATCAGGGCAAAGCGGGTCTTTGTATGGTCAAAGATGATGGTCGTCCAGTTTTCCGGTACATGGCAACGTTCACAGGCGGTTACCGAAGCATCATGCGGGGTATCCCCGGGCTGGCCGGTAGCCGTCAAAACCAAAAGCAAAAGAAACATGATGATGTTACTCCCGGCCGTTGGGATGGCAGTTGTAACACGCAGTGCTCTGGTAAACATATCCGGAAACATCCTTATGTTTATCATCCATCTTAGTTTTGTTGTGTTCATGACAATTAATGCATTCAAAAATGGCAAAGTTCGTGCTGTTTACATGGCAATCGCTGCAGGTATTCCATTTGTCCTTGTGTTTTCCGGAATAGATGGGAAAATACTGGGAATCATGATCCCAGGTGGTTTCATCCCAGCGATTGGTATTGTGACAGTTTTCGCAGTTTGTGGGAAAACCGGCCGCCTGGTGATTGGGGTCGGTGGTATTGTCGTAATCGGTTTTGTGGCAACTGTAGCAATCCGTAGGCGTTCCGGAATACCCGTTGGCGTGGCAATCCTGGCACTGGACGGTTTTGTGTGCCCCGGTTAAGGGAAAGTCCGTTTGGTCATGGTCGAAGGTTGCCGGTTGCCAGGCATCGGTGGAATGGCAGGTTTCGCAATGGGTCGAGAAGCCCGCTGCCTGGTGATCCGGGTCAGTAGTGCTTTCGTAATTGCTTTGATGGCAACTGTAGCAATCGGTGGGTGTTCCGGAATACCCGTTGGCGTGGCAGGATTGGCATTCCAGTTGTTGATGAGCGCCGGTCAATGGAAAATTGGTATTATTGTGATTGAAAGTTGCGGGAGTCCAGCTTTGGTTGGAATGACACTGGGTACAATCGTGGTTAAAGTTCCCACTGACATGATCGGGATCTGTTGCATTGCGGTAATTATCTGCATGGCAGCCAAAGCAATCCCGCGGCAGGCCACTGGTTTGATTATTGACATGGCATTGAATACACCCGATGTGTGCATGGGCGCCTTCCAGCGCAAATCCACTCCGTTGTAAATGGTCGAATTCCGCATCATTCCAGGACACTTGATTGTGACACACCTCGCAGCGGGTGGGGAATTGAAACTGTCCGTGAGCCGGCTCCGTTGTCGCTAAATAATCCGTGTGGTGGCAATCGTCGCAGTTTTGAGATGTGCCTTTAAATTGCTGATGGTGGCAATCGTTACAGGTTAGTTGGGCATGAGCCCCTTTCATGGTGGCAATGGGGACATGCTGAAAAGAACTCTGTTGCCAGGTTGCGCTGGTCATGGTATGGCAGGCTTCGCAATTTAGCTCAAAACCCGCTTTGGCATGATCGGGATTGGTCGTTTGTTGAAACACCGTGGCGTGGCATCCCTGGCATTCCGTTGGTGTACCCACAAAGCGGGTTTCCCGGGCCCCCTGGTGGCAGGCCTGGCAATCCACCGTGGCATGAACGCCAGTAAGGGTAAAACCACGGTTTTCATGAAGCTCCAGAATGTTTTGCTGGGATGTCCATCCGTTGGGGGTATGGCACCGTTGACAATCCAGACCCAATGCCGCCTGGTGAATATCAGTATGGCAATCGGCGCAGGTAACCCCGACGTAGCGAAATTTTAAATCCGTATGGCACCCCAGGCAATTGGCACTCTTGTGCTTACCCACCAGCGGATATCCCGTTTCCGTATGATTGAATTTCAGCGGAAACCGCAGTTGCTTCCACCCTTTTGGGGTATGGCACGCCTGGCAATCCCATTTTAACGGGCCGTGGGGATTTTGAACTGTTCCGGCCCACACACTCAATCCTCCAAATAACACCACCCACCACAGACTGCGGAATAGTTTCATGAACGGTTCTCCTTTGTTTTTCCGTGGCAGGCCTGGCACCGTCGGTCCAGCGGCCGGTAGCGCACAAACGGCTGTTGACCACTTACCGTTGGATGGCATTCACTGCAGGAGACCTCCGCATGAGCCCCTTCCAGCGGAAAACGGCTGTCCCGATTGTGGTCAAATACCAATTGGTGCCATCCCGTGGGAACGTGGCAGGTTTCACACGGAGTAAGTTTGACGGTGCGATTTTTTACACGAACGTTCTGTGCAAATTGTTGATGGTGCGGTTCTTGATGGCAACTCTGGCAAAATACGCTGGCCGTCTGGAAAAGAATGCGGGTTTTGCCCTGAATGTTTTTCGGCGAATGACATTTGGTGCAGGAAACATTCTGATGCTTTCCTTTTAAGGGGAAGCGGGTTTGTTGGTGGTCAAACCGAATTTCGGACCAGGAATCCAGATTATGACAATACCGGCATCCCTTTGCACCGGCAATTTTAGTGGTTTCGCCGCTGTGGACGTCGGTATGGCAGGTGGTACATTCCAGAGAGGCAAATTTAAACTGAATGGTTTGGCGGCGCTGAATTGTACGTTTCCGGTGGCATTCCGCACAGGGGATTGCCCCATGGGCCCCTTCCAGGGGAAAGCGCGTTTTCTGGTGATGAATCAACGAAAATTTACTGGGCCGAAAACCCCCTTCGGTGTGGCAAATGTCGCAGTCAGCATCTGCCAGTTTGGAGGAAAATTGACCCTTGTGGTAGTCGCTGTGGCAATCCCGGCACTGTTCAAACGCCAGTCCCCGAAATTTTTGCGTGCCCCGTCCTTTGTGACATGCGCTGCACTTCAGTCGCTGGTGTTGTCCCTTTAAGGGAAACCGGGTGCGACTGTGGTCGAATGCATTTTGGTTAAATCGTTGCCAGGTGGCTGTGGTGTGGCATTTTTGACATTGTTGCCCAAACTTTCCCCGATGAACATCCCGATGGCAGGCGGTACAACTGCGGAAAGCCAGTCCAGTAAATTGGGTGTAAAAGCGGTCTTTTCCCAGTGGCTTGTCCTTGCGGGAAGGATGACATTTTGTGCACGATACGTTCCGATGGGCACCGGTCAGGCGAAAGCGGGCCCTGGTGTGGTCAAAATTACTTGCGGGTTTCCAGTGCTCCATGGTGTGGCAGGTCAGGCAATCCGTAGAAAGTTGTCCGCGATGTTCATCCCGGTGGCAGCTTAAACAACGGGTGTCCAGGCCCAGAAAGGTCCGATTCAGGTCTTTCCCCGCTTTTTTCAGCACAGTGGGGTTGGGAATGAATTTGGATGTGTGGCAGTCCCGGCATTTCAACTCTTTGTGAGCACCTTTCAGGGGCCAGCCGGTGAGTTTGTGGTCTATCTCCGGCTTCCCTTGTTCCCAGTGAATTAAATCAAAATCGCGCCCCAGATGGTCCGGGTGGCATTTGGCACATTGCTGATATTCCGTATTGGCATGGAGCCCTTTTCCGCTTTCAATTCGGAATTTCAACTGGGTGTGGCAGGCTAAGCATTTTTGGGGATCCAGTTGGCGGCCTCTGGAATGGCAATCGGTGCAATGTTCAATCCCTTCCAGCTTTTGATGCACCCGGCTTAATTTCCCCGGCGATAGTTGCCCCAGGGTCGTGGACACCATGACCACCAGCCAGAAAACCGCAATAAATGGATGTGAAAAGCCTTTCTGCATGACGCTTTCAATCTCCGTTAAAAAATCCAGGTGTAGCCTAACCACACCGCAATTCCCACGTGTACCAGCATAATCAAATACATGATAATCGCAAAGGGTTTGTGAAACACATGCCAATAGTGAAATAACAGGTGAATTTTGTTCCACAACACCAGCTTAAATTCAATTTGCAAACGCTGCCAGACCAATTGAGCCAGGAGTTTTTGTTTTGTTTTCGGAACCCCTTCGTGTTGAAGCCACAGCCGGATTTTGCGGAATATCCGCGCTTTTTGCATATCGAAAAACAACAGGTAGAACCACAACAGCACGACCGGTTTCTGTTCCATTTGCTGAATGGGAAAGCTGTCCAGAAAGCTTCGGACTTTTTCCCGCGGGATATTGTATTGCTCATTCAATTGATGGACCAGCCGTTCGGCTTGTTCCTGTACGGATTTCAACGTAAGCTCTTCACCGGAAAAATCGCGGGGAATTTTCAAGTACAAATAGCGCCCCACAATCCCGCTGAACATCACAATGAGCATGGACCAGAAGCTTACGCTGATAATCCCGTTTAGCTTAAACGAACTGTGCAACACCACCAGCAACGGCCCAATAATGCCAAAATAAATGTGCACGTTTAGCCAGGACGAGAGCGTTCCCCACCGGTGAAACAGACGCACCCGCTTGCGGAGCGAATAACCCAGCATGAAAATCATCATGAGGCTGCCCACAATACCCAGTCCGTGCCCGACCAATCCCCCCGGTTTAAACCATGTGTGGAGGGAATGAAAAGGCCGCTGGGTGTAAGGCGTAGCGTAATAGGGTAAAGCGGTGTAAAAAATCCCTCCAATGAATAAAAACGACAACATATATAAAAAGCGGAAAAACCACTTCGTCATCCCTTCCTCCAAAATGATAAATTCATAAATAATTGATAAAAGACCTCAGAACAGTAATTTCGGTAGCAAAAGTTTAAAAATAACCTAAATTTTGTGGATTTCATTAGATGAATCTGTACAAGATAGTGAGAAAACCTTGCTCCAAACAGTGCTTTTTTGGAAATCCCATTGGGGTTTTTCCTCAAGTATCCTAAATTTCGTTTCGGTCAAATGAAGGAGACGTTCCAATGAAATACCCCTTGCGCAACTGGATTCCAATGATGATTCTTTTTTTAACCTTTTCGGCATTTGCAACTGGAGGACGTATGGTTCAGGATCCCCATTCTCATGCCCGACCCGATGAAGCGGTGGTCAAACACATTGACCTGGATTTAACGGTAGATTTTGACCACCACATTTTGAAAGGCTGGGCCAAATTAACCATTGACAACAAAACCGGCGCGCATCGCTTGATTCTGGACAGCCGCCGGTTAACCATTGAGCGTGTTGTACTGGATGACGGAAAGCCCACCACGTTTAAGCTGGTACCGGATACGGAATTTATGGGCGACGCACTGGAAATCGCCATTCAGCCGAATACCAAAACGGTAACGGTGTATTATCAAACCGCCCCCGATGCCCCGGCCCTGCAGTGGCTTGCCCCGGAGCAAACAGCGGATAAAAAAGCGCCGTTTTTATTCACCCAGTCGCAGCCCATTCTGGCCCGGAGCTGGATTCCCTGCCAGGACAGTCCCGGCATTCGCATTACCTACACGGCCACCATTCGCACCCGCCCGGATTTACTGGCCCTGATGAGTGCCACCAACTCCCAGCAGAAATCCCCGGACGGCGTGTACCATTTCACCATGCCGCAACCCATTCCGCCGTATTTGTTTGCCCTGGCAGTGGGCAATCTGGAGTTTCGCCCGATTAGCAACCGCAGTGGCGTTTATGCGGAGCCCTCCGTGGTGGACAAAGCGGCCTGGGAGTTTACCGATACGGAAAAGATGATTCAGGCTGCGGAAAACCTGTACGGCCCCTACCGCTGGGAACGCTACGATATTCTGGTGCTGCCGCCCAGTTTCCCCTTTGGTGGCATGGAGAATCCCCGTCTCACGTTTGCCACACCAACGGTGCTGGCCGGCGACCGCTCCCTTACGGCGCTGGTGGCCCATGAACTGGCCCACTCCTGGAGCGGTAATCTGGTAACCAACGCCACCTGGGATGATTTCTGGCTGAACGAAGGGTTTACCGTGTACTTTGAACGCCGCATTATGGAAGCATTGTACGGCAAAAAATACGCCGATATGTTGGCCGTATTGGGATACCAGGATTTGCTTAGTACCTTGGAAG
>WGBF01000198.1 GCA_015494485.1 bacterium
GGTTAAACGGATTCCCGAAAGCAGCATTGGCGGCAACGGCCAGCGCAGCAAACCCCGACGCAGAGGATGCCAGCCCTGCACCGGTGGGGAAGTTGTTGGTGCTGGTTATGGTAAAAAATTGGGATTTCCCGGTGTGAGCCCGAAATAAATCCAGAAAGCGCTGAATCCGTTCTTGCTGTGCCTCTGGCGCAGGCACGCCGTTGATTATAAACTGGTCGGCGGTTAACTCCAGGGATGGGCGAAGTTGCGTACGGCTTTCCAGGGTATCCAGGGTTATGGAAATGCTCCCCACTGCCGGTAAATTGAGGCGTTCATCCCGTTTTCCCCAGTACTTCACCAGGGCAATATTGGGATGGGCAACGGCTGTCCAGGTATTTTTATGCATGGTTCCCGTTGAATTACTGAATTGTGGTTACCGGAACATATACCCGATGACCAGGCCAATGGTTTCGTTCCGCCAGTCGATGTTAATGTCGGGATTGTTGTCCGGATTTTTGACCACCGTGGAAAATCCCAGTTGATAGCGGGCATCAATGGTAAAGATGCCAAATCGGGTGGGGAATGCCACACCCAATCCGGCTGCCACGCTGAATTCGTCTTTCCGCACCCAGTCCAGCGTCACGGTTTCTTCGGTACTTGCGGTACGGGTGGTGCGTTGGGCGCGGATGTTGTATCCCCAAACCAGTCCCACAAACGCGGATGTGTTAAACACCGGTGCTTGCCGGAGATTAATACGTATGGTTACCGGAAGTTCCAGGTAATCCAGAAAATAGGCATCCGTGGTGTCGCTGGCGGAAACCTTCCATCCTTTTTCAATAAAAACAATGCCGCTTTCAAAATTGTAGGTGTCATCAAACGCTACCCCCACGGAAAGGCGGGCAAAACGGCCGAAGCGGGGATCGGTATCCACCGTTTTGGAGCGACCGGTAAGATTTGCCGAAACAAAACCGGCCTGAAGCCCCAGACGTTTCCACTCCGCACCATGTGCTACTGTGGATAAGAGGATAAGAAGCATTAAACCCAATATTCCCTTTTGCATGCCGCCTCCAATGTTCATGTAAAAACAAAATATAATGGCTGCCACCGGGTTTCTCAATGCATAACAAAATTCCTCAGCAATTCCGGGAGATTGTGTGATGTTGGCTGCAGATGATTGCTGGCGTATTCAATAACTTTTGAATTTAAAAATTTAATTTATATGGAATTCAAATGCTGCAATTCATAAAATTAGAAAGCCAAAGTCAGGACGGAAGTATGGGAAGATACAGAGCAAGAGCAGAAAGGAATATGCGCATTCTTGGGAAAATTGCATTCTTTTTGGTTTTGCTTATCATCTCCTGCATTCATCTGGGACCGGGTGGAAAAGCCGTCATGTTTCGCCTGGATGCTTCCCATCGGGGTGTTTTGGATACCAAGCCCTTGAAGCAGTTAACTGGCGTGGCCTGGAAATTTCAGACCGGCGATTGGGTATTTGCCTCGCCGGTGGTGTTTAATGGCGTGGTGTACGTGGCCAGCCTGGATAATTGGCTGTATGCTTTAAATCTGGCTGATGGCAGCCTGTTGTGGAAATTTAACGCCCGTGGAAAGTTGTACGCTACTCCCGCAGTTACGGAAGAGTCCGTTTTTATTGTAACGGAAAAAGGCCATTTTTATGCTCTGGACCACACCGGTGCTATCTGGTGGCACCGCAATTTAAACGGGCGGGTGTTTGCCTCACCGGTGGTGGATGGGGATGTGGTGTACATTGGTACGGTAAAAGGCGATTTATTTGCACTGAACACGGCGGATGGTAGTGAAAAGTGGGTGTTTACAGCTGAAAACGGGATTACATCCACGCCGGCAATCGGGGGTGGAAAATTGTTTGTAGGGAGCTGGGACGGCAATATTTATGCCCTTCGCAAAAAGACGGGGGAGGTGGTGTGGAAGCACAAAACCAACAATTGGGTTATTTCCTCCCCGGCATATTTTGACGGAACGCTGTTTGTTGGAGGCCTGGATGCCCACTTTTACGCTCTGGATGCCGATAAAGGAACGGTTTTGTGGACGTTTCAAACCCGGGACCAAATTCGCTCTTCGCCGGCAGTAACCAAAGAAGGGGTGTATTTTGGAGGCATTGATGGCCGCTTTTATGCCTTAAGTATTAAGGACGGCGGGGAATTGTGGCACTTTGATATCGATGACCAGATAGACGGATCCCCCACCGTGGTGAATGGCGTGGTGTATTTCGGAGGGGTGGACGGACGATTGTACGCTCTGGACCGGTTCACCGGGACGTTGCTCTGGCAATTTGAAACCGGGGGGCGGATTTATTCCACGCCCTTTGTTACGGAAGGGAAGGTTATTTTTGGTAGTCGTGACGGAAATGTGTATGTGTTGCATTAAAAATATTTCAAGGTAAGCTGAATTAAGCGCTTTACCTTTTCCGTGTACGGAGGCATCACCAAATCAATTGCATGCCATTTGGTTAAACGCATTACCGACCGCTCATTGGAAAATTCCCGAAAACTGTAAAACCCGTGGGCTTTTCCAATGCCGCTGAGATTCACTCCCCCAAACGGCAATTCCGGATTAGAAAATTGGTGCAGCACATCGTTAATCACCGTACTCCCGGCCGTGCTTTCTTTTAAAATATGGCGGATTTCTTTTTTATCCCGGCTGAAAATGTACATTGCCAGAGGTTTGGGGCGCTGGCGGATATATTGCAGCGCGTCCTCCAGATGAGCGAAAGTCAAAATCGGTAGAATGGGCCCGAAGATTTCTTCCTGTAAAATCAAGGCGTCTTCTGGGGCGTTGGTAATGATAGTGGGCATTAAAAATCGGGTTTCCATATTCACCTCACCGCCGTACACCAAGGTCGCACCCTTTTCCAGCGCATCATCAATTAAGTGCCGGAGACGGTGAAAGTGCCCTTCGTTGATGATGTGGGTCATGCGTCCCGGCTGCCGTTGTTCTTCCGGTTTGCCCCAGAATTTTTCCGTGTAAAAAATGAGTTCCTTAATAAAGGAATCTGCTACCGATTGATCCACCAGAAGGTAATCCGGCGCAATGCAGGTTTGCCCGGCATTTAAGAATTTCCCCCAGGCCAATCGGCGGGCGGCGTGGCGGATGTCGGCCTGGCGGGTAATGATTGTCGGGGATTTTCCGCCCAATTCCAGCGTGACTGATGTTAGGTTTTGGGCAGCCGTTTTCATTACCAGTTTGCCTTTGGCCGTGCTGCCGGTAAAGAAAATGTGGTCAAAGGGAAGATGCGTCAGGTATTGGGCCACATCCCCGCCGCCGGTAATCACGGCCACGTGATGGGGAGGGAATACCTCCCGGACAATGTCGTGAATAATGTCCGCGGTGCGTGGTGCCAGTTCCGAAGGCTTTACAATTACAGTATTGCCGGCTGCAATGGCTAACGCCAACGGTGCAATGGCCAGCTGGAAGGGGTAATTCCAGGGCGCCATCACCAGACACGTGCCTTTGGGTTCATACACAATCCGGCTTCGGGCTCCCCAGTAAGGGATGGGGGAGTGTTTACGGACAGGTTTCAACCACCGGGGAAGGTGCGAAATGGCATGGTCGATTTCTTTGAAGACCAGGTAAATTTCCGTTAAAAACGTTTCGGATTCGGGTTTCATGAAGTCCTGATAAATGGCCGCAGCAATTTCCTCTTTACGGGCTTCAATAACACCCCGTAATGTTTTCAGAAATTGAATGCGCTCACGGGCAGAAGTCCTGCGGATTTCCCACTGATGCTGCCGTTGCTGTTGAAATATTTCGTCGATGTGCTGGAACGGGGACGGTTGGTGCGATGCTTCCATGTTCACAAAAAATCCGTTACACCAGTTCGATGTCTATTACTAAATCTTTATCGATATCAAAATGCTTTTCTTTCTTTTGCTCCAGCTCGATGCGGTTCACTTTTTCAATAACCATTTTGAATCTGTTTCCATCGGCAGATTTTTCCACCAATCTGCCTTCTACGTTCACGGTGCCATGGTGTGCGCGGTCATAATACGCCACCAGAATGTTGTCGTTGGGTTCCAGGGCGTTCAAAATTTCCTTCAATGCGGCCACATCCCGGGATTGCTCCAGAACGCTGGTATCCTCGCCTTCTTTGATTTCTGCAATATCGCCATCATCGTATCGAAATTCTATGGTGCCGCCACCGTGTTTGGCAAACACCACGTTGGCGGTGCTTTCTTCAATAATTTTTCGCTCCACATTCACAATTTTCCCGGTGAAGCCTTCCGGCGAAATGTCAATAATTTCCACCACAATCGGGATATCGTCCAGGGTGCCGTCAAACCCCACGCGGAGGATTTCCACAACTGTGCCCACCCCAAAGCGTTCAATGGTTTCCTTAACCTGTTCCGGCGGCATGGCCCCCGGTCGCAATGTGGTTGTGGTTGCAGATTTTTTACCAAAAAGCCATTTTAGAAAATACCGTTTCTGGCCACCAAACTCGCTTTCGTATGGTCTTCTATCGAAGAATCTTGGGGTGGAAGCAACCATTGTTTTCCTCAACGTTTTGTTTTTTGGTGTTTTATCGTGCAGAAGTTACGTGAAAATTCAACAAAATGCAAAAATAATTTGCGAAAATGGCATTCCAGCTGGCCAGAAATGTAACTATTCCATGGTTTTCGGGGGTTTGCCTCTTAAATTTAGCGGGTGAATTGTGGAGGTGGTATTGAAGTTTATTTTGAACCATACCGATGCCCGTTGCAAAGCCCGTGCAGGGGTTGTGGAAACCGACCATGGGGCATTTGAAACCCCCGCGTTTATGCCGGTGGGTACTATCGGCACGGTGAAAACCGTTTCCCCCCATGAGTTGCGCGAAAACGGGGTGCAAATTATGCTCTCCAACACCTACCACCTGTATTTAAAGCCGGGTACTGATATCCTTCGTCAACTGGGGGGATTGCACCGCTTTAACGGATGGTCCGGCCCCATTTTGACGGACAGCGGTGGGTTTCAGGTGTACAGCCTGGATGACTTGCGTAAGCTCAGCGAAGAAGGGGTTGAGTTTCGTTCCCACTGGGATGGTTCCCGCCATCTGTTTACCCCGGAAAAAGTGGTGGACATCCAGCGTGCCATTGGTTCGGATATTATGATGGTGCTGGATCAGTGTATTGCCAATCCCTCCGATTATGACAGTGCCCGGGAGGCGCACCTGCTAACCCTGCGATGGGCCGCCCGCTCCCGGGAACACTTTTTAAATACCCGGCCGTACTACGGGCATCGGCAGTTTCAGTTTGGTATTGTGCAAGGCGGGGTGTATGAGGATCTCCGTATCGCCAGTGCCCGTGCTCTCATAGACATGAATTTTGAGGGATACGCCATTGGGGGCCTGGCGGTTGGGGAAGATGCCGAAACCCGCGACCGAGTAACAGATTTGTGCACGGATGTGTTACCGGAGAACAAACCGCGCTATTTAATGGGGGTGGGGAAGCCGGAAGACATTCTGCAGGCCATTGAACGCGGGGTGGACATGTTTGATTGTGTGATTCCCACCCGAAATGCCCGCAACGGGCAGGTATTTACAGCTACGGGACGGGTGGTCATTCGCAATGCCCGGTACAAAGACGACCCCCGTCCGCTGGATGAGCAATGCCAGTGTTACGCCTGCCGGCATTTTTCCCGGGCCTACATCCGGCACATGTTTAGTGTGAACGAAGTACTGGGGTTGCGGTTGGCGACCATCCACAACATTCATTTTTATCAGAAGCTGGTGCGGGAGGCGCGGCAGGCTATTCTGGAAGACCGCTTTGGGGAATATAAAGCGCGGTTTCTGGAAACCTATCATGGGAATAACAACGAATTGTCAGCCGGGGAAGAGGAGTGAATGTCCCCCGGCAATTCAAAAAAATCCCTTGAAATCACCCCAAAAGGGCAGTAAAATTAGCACGCTTTGAAAGCGAATGCATAAGGAGGCTTAATGTACACACTTTTGGTTATTTTGTTCGTTCTGGTCAGCATTTTATTGATGATAACTATTCTGATGCAATCCAGCAAAGGTGGCGGATTAGCCAGTTCCTTTGGTGGCATGGGGGGTGGTGCCATTTTAGGCCCCCGTGGCACAGCCGATTTCCTTCAGAAAGCAACTACTGTACTGGGCATTTTGTTTATTTTACTGGCACTGGCCATTAACTGGGTTGGACGGCCCAAGGGAATTGCGCCCGGTAGTATTTTGCAGGAAGAATTGAATCGGACGCAACAGCAACAGAATACTCCGGCAAATGTTCCGGTAGCGCCGTTACCACCGGGTGGCGAAACTCAGCCTCAGAATAATCAGTAATACTTAATAAAAATTGGTTGCTGGCGTGGTGGAATTGGCAGACACGCTATCTTGAGGGGGTAGTGGGCGCAAGCCCGTGCGGGTTCGAGTCCCGCCGCCAGCACAGGGTGAATTTCCGGAGCGCCTGCTCCGGATTTTTTATATCTGCGGATGGAAAAACCCGGTCTCAGAACAATCTGTATTATTCAATAAAAATTGGTTGCTGGCGTGGTGGAATTGGCAGACACGCTATTTTGAGGAGGTAGTGGCGCAAGCCCGTGCGGGTTCCCTGCCTGCCTGCTGACGCAGTCAGTCAGTCAGGCCTGTCTCCCGACGCTGTCGGGAAAGCCAGGTAAAGAGTCCCGCCGCCAGCACAGGATGAATTTCCGGAGCGCCTGCTCCGGATTTTTTTATATCTGCAATAATAAGACCCAGCCTCAGAACAATCTGTAATATTCAATAAAAATTGGTTTCTGGCGTGGTGGAATTGGCAGACACGCTATCTTGAGGAGGTAGTGGGTGCAAGCCCGTACGGATTCCCTGCCTTACCCCTGGAGGGGGAAGGTTTACCTCCCCCATGGAAGGGGGAGGCCTGCTCCAATGTGGATGCAGTCAGTCAGGCAGGCCTGTCTCCCGACACTGTCGGGAAAGCCAGGTAAAGCGTCCCGCCGCAATCGTAGCGCAATGGGATGCCATTCATCATAGTTTCGAAATATTAAAAATAGGACCCCGTAGGGGTCACATTTAGGTAGCCCGGGGCGCAGCCAAGGGTAAACTTGTGTCATCATATTCGTTGGAGCTCAGAAGGAGCGACAGGTTTTTAAATAAAAAATACAAAATGAAATTTGTTGTTTTTCCCCACCTTTGCTGCACCTGTCTTAGTTAACCTTTTTACAGAATCTGTCCGTGGAACGTTGTGGTATAACGCCCTTTCAGGGCTAAATTTATTCATGGCTGTTCCTAC